>DLVS01000605.1 GCA_003445095.1 Verrucomicrobiales bacterium | reverse complement strand
CTCCTGTGGTTTGGCTGTGATTTAAGAGGTCGTTGCCTCAAGATACATGTTACATGTTACCGGGGTCTGTTTGATTCATTTGGAAAAGGAGAAAGCTCGGGTAAATCCACAGTCCTTCTCCCCTCCCGTTTCTTGGGGATCTTCATACTCCACCGACAGGCGGCCAATTCAAGTTGAGGGCTATTAACTTGATTCCCCTGACCCCAACACTTTGGGGGTAGTACCTCCGACGAGTTGGCGATTGCGAACCGGACTCGTCGCCAAGGCTTGTTCAACCAGTCGAACGAACAACAGCCCGCGCGACCGCGACCGCCGTCGATTGAACCGAAGAGTGAACTCGTCCAGGTAGTAATCCAAATGCGAGTGTGCCACCGCCCCTTGATGGGTGCCCAGCAGCCAACGTTGCAGCAGGCTGGCCACCCGATTGGCCCGCGGCAGGAGATTTTTACCCACCACGGCCGACGCACGAACCACCTGATGACGGTAGCCTCCTGCCGCCAGGGTCTCGTAGCCGCCCCAGGCATCGGTGAGCACCTCGGTTCCACCCTCGACACTGCTTTCCACAGCCTGACGAAGCACTGGCCGAGGCGTCGGCAACGCGGGCGAGTCGAATACTCTTGCATGAATCTGAATTCATGCTTGCTCTTCAGGTACTGCCTCCCTGATAGTGCGATTGCATAAGCAAATTCGAGACTCCATGAGCAACCCCGTGATTGGCAAATATAGAGAGCCTGGGGTTACTGAACCCTTTCTAGTTCTTGAAGGGCGGTGGTTTACCCATCCCAATTGCAAGGTCTCGATATACAACATAGGAGGATGCGCCTTAGAGGTCAGCCCACCGTTCGGCGCTGATCGCATGTGGCTGGACCCCTCAAGTTTTCCAAAGAACACGTGGGTCGACATTGAAGACGAGGCAGGTCAGCTTCTTCCTCTTTCGGTTTTCGTCAATGCGTACGGCGCTGGCCTGTACGCGGTATGGAAGCCGGTCGGCGGCCCCCCTCCGTCTCCACCAGCGGCGGATTGGAGCTGACAAACTAACAATGGGCGCAAACAATGACCAAACCAATGAAAACCAAAGAGAAAAAGCCCAGCACCTCAGACCCATTCGAGATCATTGAGGGGCATCGCTTTCACCATCCGAGTTCCCAGGTCTCAATATCCAACTTGGGAGGCGTCTGCCTGGAGATCAACCAACCGGGCTGGGCTTCCTCCAAATGGATGTTTCTTTCAGGTTTTCCCAAGAACACGTGGGTGGATATTGAGGACGAATCCGGACAGCTTCTTCCGTTTTCGATTTTCGTCAATCCGTACGGCCGCGTGTCCGGGGTGTGGAAAGCCGCTAGCGCCTCTTCTCGGTCTCCGTCAGGCACCGCAAACGTTGTGGTTTCGTTGAGCGAATTGGGGGATCAATCGAAGCAGCCATCTCAGGCGCTATCTACCGCAATCGTTGCCTCTCGGAGGCTAGAGATTGAGGAAGTGGCCAAAACCAATCCCGAGATGGCTCGACGGATGACACAGAGCCACCAAGAGGCGATTGCGAATGAGATAATGGCGGGGATCCGGCATAAACAACAATTGACCGACATCATCTTTAAGAATTCGAAATGAGGGCATCATGCGCGTTTGTCGTGACTGCAGGTTCTATCGGCCGTCTCGTCCGCTGACGCAGTTGCTCGCCCGCGATCTCGGTCTTGAAGATCGGACCGTCCTCTCGGAAATGGCTAAAATGATGGAGGACGAACGGCAAAAGCAGGACGCCGAAGCGAAGCTCATTCCTTCAATTCGACGCGCGGGTACGGATCGATGGGATGTCCGCCCTTCGATGTCGGATTACTGTGTGGCCGAGGAGGACAGTTTTGTCGTCCCTGGAATTCGAAATGGGGGAGGGAACTGCGGTACCTTCGAGCTGCACGAAAAGGAAGAGAAAGACAGCGGCTCGTGTGAGAATTGCGTACATCGCGTTCAGCCCTCGGGACCCGCTATTGACGCACGAGCCGAATCGTTCTTTGCCTCCACGGCCCGTGCAAATATAGCCTCCGGGCAAGACGGCGGTTCAGGGTCGAGGGGGATTGACGACGTCAGAGAAACGGCAGGGGCTCGCAAATCGTTCGAAGCCAAGCAGGCTTACTATGCCGGAAAGCTCACTTTTCAGCCGCCCGCTTATCTTCCGTACTGCAGGATGTACTCCACGAGAACGGATTTTGTCCCGTGTGTCGTTCAGAATCCACATGATCGTTGTCCCGATTGGGCTCCCATCACCGGGTGAACCCTGGGAACCGATGAAACATCTCTGCCCAGCGTGCCAGTTCTGCAACATTCCGCTTCCGGGTCGTCTCGTTGGTGCCGCTTCCGGCACTGGGTTATCTCCCGGTCAGCTGGAAGCAGCGCGGGAATTAATGCAATTCGAAACTGAAAGACGAAACGACGAGAACCGACGCGTGGAGAACAACTACAAGTTCGACTACGAGCCCCAATTCTTTCCGTGGTGCAGCGCCTTCACTCCTTCGAAAGAGCAAATCGCAGAGGCGACGCGACAGTTGATGCTGGGAGACACCACAAAATTATTAGAGCTTGAGGCGACAGGGCTTGACGTGATCATTGATGCTCCGAACGGCAAGGTCAAACCCGTGTACGCTCTCTGCGCGAGGAAGAACCCCAACGGCGAATGTGGTTTGTTCCAAACGCGAGAGGTTGCCAGCGATCTATGAAGACGGCCCCCAGCTTCAAGAAAATCACTGTTGAGGGTAGCATTCAACTTGGGCTGCAGCACGAACTCGTCCAAGGACCACGCCGTGTTTCCGGAATCGAAGCGATGTTCGCGACACGGGGCAGCGGCCCCGAGGCAGAGTACGACGCACACCGCTTCGATAAGGATGATGCGCTCGGCGAAGTCCTTGAGATCCGCTTTTCGGAGCAGCAGATTCAACCGGAGCTTCGGATCAGCGGCGCAGGTCTCACGACGTCTTTCGGGATCTTTGGCGCACCTGGCTCCGGAAAAACCGTTTTGCTGCTTCACTTGCTAGAGGAGGTGCTCGCGCACTCGCAGAAGGTTCCCGACAGGCGCTACGGCGCGCTCATCCTTGACCCAAAGGCAGCTCTCATCGAGCAGGTCGCAGAGGCGGTGGATCGCGCGGGACGTTCCAAGGACCTTGTGGTTATCAACACGCAGAGTCTGACCGAGAGCGGCGAGGCCCTCAATGTGATCGACTCTACCCTCGATCCCTACGAACTCGGAGCTATTCTCGTTTTGGCGGGCCGCAGCGCTGGAATCGATGCGTCAGATCCATTCTGGTTTCAGGAATGGAGTAACTTGTTTGCGTCAAGCCTGAGTATCCTGCGCGCGCATGCGCGATGCAACCCCACCGCATCGGGACCTCGACCGGTGACCCTCCGCCGACTGCTCGACGCCATCTTCGATGAAGAGGAGGCGGATGATGACGCAGGTTACCCGAGGGAGCGGACCATCCAGCGACTGGCCCGGAAGATGGCCGCACGAATCGGCGAAAGCGGGACGATGCAAGATAGCGATCTACTCATCGACCTGCGGCAGCTCGAGCGGTTCTATCGGCAGGATTACGTGGGAACCATTGAAGCCTTCGTTACAAAAGCCTTCGGGATGTTCCGGCGCTCAAGGCTTCAATGCTATTCGGATGAATCGGTCTCGCCGGGCGGTCCGCCCTTCTACGAAGATATAATTGAAAATGGGCGGATCGTGCTCGTCAGTATCTCTCCTTCAGAGCCCGTGCTTGCCAAGACTCTCTGTACCTTAATCAAGTGCCTGTTCCAACGTACCGTCCTTGCGCGTCGTGAGCTGCTTGCTTCCAGAGTGATCACAAACAGCACGCGGCCGCTTGTGATCGCCTGTGACGAATACAGCGAAATAGCGTCCGAGGTTCCCGGGCAATCGATGGGCGACGGTCAGTTTCTCGCGCTCGCACGCGAGTACGGTTGCATGGCGCTCCTCGCGACACAGTCGGTAAATGTTCTGCAGGCCTCTTCCCTCAAGGAGACCTGGAAATCGGTCTTTAGCAACTTTGGAGCGAAGATATACATGCGCCTGGTTGACAATGAGACAGCAGAGGAAGCCACCAAGCTGGCAGGCGAGAGCGACTGGAGGGTCCTCTCACGAGGTGTGTCGCACGGAAAGGATGGCACAACCGGCACCATCAATAACGAATTGCGGGAGCGCAAAAATCTGCCGTCCACGGTTCTCACACAGGTCCTGAAGACTGGCCAGGCGGTTGTCATCGGTTCGCTCGACGGTGGTTCTTCGCTGCCGGGCACCTATTTCCTGAAGGTGCCTTGGAAGGGGGCAGCGCCTAAGGTTTTGAGCGCGCCACCGGCCAAGGTTTTGAATGCCTGACAAGTCGCTCACCCGGCAGGAGTCAACGACCCAAACGCGGAACGTTGATCGGTCACGCGACGCCGATCCAAGACGCGAACAGAAAGCCGACGCAGGGAAGGCGCTGGAGCAGAGATTATCCCGAGACAACCAGGCCTGGCAAAAGGCGTCTCAGGAGGATCAAGCTGCTCTGCGCGCGCGGTGGGGCTCGAATCAGGCTGCCGATGCGCCTTTGAAGCGCGCGTTCGAAGACGTACGCCAGCAGGCAGAGAAAACCAAACAGGCAATCGACGCCTACGAACGAGCCCTTGCGCAGCGGCAGCAACAGGATCGGCAGGCGCAGCCTGCGAACAACGATCTGTCTGCCCGCCAGCAGCAGGAGCGGCTGGACGCCGCCAACTTGCGTGAAACCCTTTCGGAGGAACTCAACCAGGCTCGTGGGGCCGTGGCAGACTTCAGGCGGGACGCAAAGGCGGAGTCCAGGCAAGATGTCAACGAAACCGCTCAGAAACTGCAGGGCCTTGCGGAAATGTTGAAGGCTGCGCAGCAACAGGCGCAGGCGAGTCTCGAGCGACTGGAGCAGCTTCGGGGGAAGGACGCTGGACCCGAGAGAGAGGCAGACCGTCAAC
>DLVS01000183.1 GCA_003445095.1 Verrucomicrobiales bacterium | reverse complement strand
AAATCAAAATCTATTTTTCAACAGCGGGCGATTAGAACGCAAGCGGACGCAAAACCTACTTCCAAGTCATCATCAAGACCACTCCGAGCGAGTGCTTGCCGAAACGTATGGTTCCCAGAGCCGTGGCTTGAACGGTGGTCGTGTGATGCGCGGCGCCCCTCAGAACGATTTGGGTCTCGGCGAGAACGGATCCCGCACGCAGAGGCCGAATCTGGTTCGATGCCGAAGTCAAATCCCGGACCTTCAGGTAGGGCGATGGAAACGCCAGACGCACGCGCTTGCCGAAGCTGATTCGGCGGCTGGATCATCAATAAATGCGCTGCTTGTATCCGCCAGGTCGGGCGACTCATCGGCAGTTGGCTTCGGCGACAAAAATAAAAAAGGCGCGACCGAAAACCGGTCGCGCCCGCAATGACGTTCCTGAAAGGAGACCCTAGGTCTTGCCGACTTTCTCCTCGGCGGCAGCAAAGGCGTGTTCGAGGGCCACGAGATCTTCGCCAGGCTTGAGCTGATCCAGGAGCTTCTGCTCTTCCTTGAGCTGCTCGGTGGAGTAATTGGCCGCCTTGATCGACAGACCGATTCGGCGATCCGCCCGATCAATCTTGATGACGCGCGCGGTCACTTCATCTCCGACCTTGAGCACGTTCTTGATCTTGTCCACCCGATCCTCGCTAACTTGCGAGATATGTACCAAGCCATCGATATCGTGCTCGAGGCCGACGAAGGCGCCGAAGCTCGCGAGTTTGGTGACCTTGCCTTTGACCAGGTCGCCGACCTTGAAGAATTGGTCGATCTGCTCCCAAGGATCCTTGGAGAGCTGTTTCATTCCGAGCGAAATTCGCTGATTGGCCTTGTCCACTTCCAGCACGGTGGCCTCCACGACGTCGCCCTTCTTCACCACTTCGCTCGGGTGATTGATTTTGCGCGTCCATGACATGTCGGACACGTGGATCATGCCATCGAGACCTTCCTCTAGTTCTAGGAAGGCGCCGTAACTGGTGAGGTTGCGAATAGTGCCTTTGACCGGGGTGCCCGGCGGATACTTAGTGTGAGCGATATCCCACGGGTTGATCTCCAACTGGCGGATACCGAGGCTGATCTTCTGTTCTTCGCGGTTGATGCCGAGAACGACCGCTTCGATTTCTTGGCTGACCTTGAGCACGTCGGACGGCTTGGCGATGCGTTTGGTCCAAGACAACTCGGTAACATGCACCAGGCCTTCGACACCAGGTTCCAATTCCACGAAGGCACCATACGGCACTAGGTTGACGACCTTGCCTTTGACCTTCGCACCCAGCGGGAACTTCGCTTCGATGCTGTCCCACGGATTGGCTTCCTTCTGCTTGAGGCCGAGCGAAACGCGTTCTTTCTCGCGATTGATGTCGAGAATGACGACGTCGAGTTCGGCGCCCACGCGGAGCAATTCACTCGGATGAGAGATGCGGCCCCAGGACATGTCCGTGATATGCAGCAGACCGTCGAGCCCATTGAGGTCGATGAACGCACCGAAATCGGTGATGTTCTTGACGACGCCTTTGCGGATGTCACCGGGCACCAGATCTTGCAGGAGCTGTGCGCGACGGGCGGTGCGTTCGGCTTCGACGAGTTCGCGGCGACTCAGCACCACGTTCTGGCGTTCGGGATTTAGTTTGACGACGCGGAACTCATAACTGTTTCCGACATACGCCATCAGATTCTTCGGCGGGGAGACATCGATCTGAGAAGAGGGACAGAAAGCTTCGACTCCGATGTTAACGACGAGGCCACCTTTGACAACGCCCTTGACTTTGCCCTGCACGGTGCCGCCTTCGTTGCAGATGGTTTGAATGCGGTCCCAGTTCTGTTTGAACTCGGCCTTTTCTTTGGAGACGAGGATATTTCCGTCCTTGTCTTCGGCGCGTTCGACCAGGACTTCGAACTGGTCGCCCACTTTTACCGTATTGAATTCGGCGAACTCGGAGGCATTGATTACGCCTTCGGATTTTCCGCCCACGTCCACGATGACTTCCTTGGGACGGACTTCGATGACGGTGCCTTTAACGATCTGGCCGGTTTGAAGCGGTTTCTCAAACTGCTTCAGCATCTCGGCGAACTGCTGCGTAGTAACTGCCATTTTAGCTCTGTGATAACAACAAACATGCGTCCGGGTGAATTTGTTTCGCCCGGGCGGTAAACGGGAGTCTGGAGCGTGGGTCTGAGGAATGCGCGACCCGGCGCGAAGACTCCGTGCCCAACGTTACCCTGTTGCGGGTGAGCAACGGAGGTGAGAGGTCAGGTTGTGCGTTCAACGTTTTTTCTCAGCCTAAAGCGCCGTCACACTCGTGACGGCAGGCGCGGGAAAACTATCGAGTCACCATCGGGACGCAAGCCCGGAGCGATGGACTGTCCGGGTTAGATCAAAACTGGAATAATTGTTGGAGCAAAATTGGAATTCTTCGTTGGAGGAGAGTTTTGGGATTGTCGCCAGGGCGAGTCTCTGAGGGCATGGGTGGTGTCGGGAGCAGGGTACGGCTCTGCGGAAGCGCAACCGGAGCGGCTCCCGACCAGGAATTGAGTCCCTGCGCAGGCTCGGAGCTCCCTGAGTTCCGAGCCTGTAAG
>DLVS01000387.1 GCA_003445095.1 Verrucomicrobiales bacterium | reverse complement strand
AGATTAGCGGCCATTAGCGGTTCAAAATCGGGTTGAACACTTGACCAGACTCCTACCATGAGTGCTCAGCCCGGAGACGTTATTTCGGTTGTGTGCTCACCGGCCAAGTGTCGGTACGAAATGGCGACGCCGGGAGCCCTTCGCTGTTGGCCAAATTGCCCACCGGATAGTCATTCCACCCGTACCGAACCGCGACCGGGCGCGACACCGCGTCGCTCTGCACCACCACATGCTTCGCGTCGTCGATGCGAGCTTGGGCGGGATGCCATTGCTGATCAGAGCCGGCAACGATAAAGCCCGTTAACGTTGCTCCGTTGAGTGCCATCAACCCCTTGCCGGTATCGGCGAATGTCAGACGCACGAAGGAATCGTTGAACTCGGAAGACTTCAGCCGCGGGCCATGAGCTAAAATCTTTTCGCCGTACACCTGGGCGCGAGCGAGACGAGCCAGCCGCTCTCCGACCGGTGCCTTTTTGGTCGGATGGATGTCGTCTTTGTCGCCGACATCAGTGATCACAGCCACATCGACTTTGGGCAGCGTCTTCGCCACGTAGTTCTGTGCTTCTCGCAATTGGGCCCAATCGCTGTCCACAATCTCCGCGGCAATGACATTCAGGTCGCGCTTCTTGTTCCGATCCCACGGCGCCAGTTGCACCGCATAAAACGGAAAGTCGCCTTGACCCCAATCGGCGCGCCAATTCTTGATCATGTCGGCGAAGAGCCGCCGGTATTGCCACGCTTGGCCAGCGTTGGATTCTCCCTGGTACCAAATAGCGCCGCGAATGCCATACGGGATGATGTTGGCGAGCATTCCCGCGTAGAGTTCGCCGGGCTGCCAGGGTTGTCCGGGACGCCCTTCCGTAAACGTTGCGCCCTTCCCCTCGGCGTCCTTCTTACGCTGTTCCCACGCGGCGACAGCTTGTTCCCACTTTGACCGATTCGCCGCACCCGGCTCGAGAATCTTGGCGCGATAATCTGAATCCGCCTCCAGAACGCCCAAACGCATCCAAACTTCCGCCGGCGAACCACCCCAGCTGGTGTGAATGATACCCACTGGAACACCCTTCAGCGCGGCCACCAGATCGCGACCGAAGTAATATCCAACCGCCGAGAAGTTTCGGACCGTATCAGGCGCGGCCAACACCCAGGCATGCGGTGCGTAGGCGAGGTCGGTCTTAATCTCGGACGAACGGCGCTTGGTTACGGTGAACAACCGCAAATTCGGGTTGGCACTCGCCGCAATGTCACCCGCGGGCTCGAAACTGCGGGACATCGGCCATTCCATGTTCGATTGCCCCGAACACACCCAGACCTCACCGACGACGACGTCTTGAATCTGAGCGCTGTTGGAAGGTCCCGTCGCCTTCAACACACCGCCGACCGCATTGGCACGCAGGGGGCGCAACGTCACCATCCAGTGGCCATTCTTAGCGACGGTGGATCGTTTCTGGCCGGCGAATTCCACCGTGACTTTTTCGCCGTCCGCCGCCGTGCCCCAGATGGGCACCTTGAGATCGCGCTGAAGAACGGCGTGATCGGAAAAGGTAGGATGCAACTGCACCTCGGCCCTGGCGACGGAGGCGACAACAAAGAGGAGACAGGCAAGGAGGTGAAATCCAACGGTGGACACCCTAGAGTGGCGAATGAGCATGTCTTGTTGAACCCGAAGACCGCGTCACGGTCAATCCGCGACCCATGAATTCGGCTCTCGATCCCGGGATGCGACGTTTCGATTAACGCGAACAATTCGGCGTTGCCCCAAGGTCGGTTCACCGGTAGTGACGAGCTACGCAATTTCAGATTGAAACCTCGACCATGGACTCGCGCCTCCGATCAATCTCCCGGCCCAGCAAACTCGCCCATCAGCTTTGCAATGCCCTGGCTCTCGTCGCGATCGGTTCTGAGCTTCTCGCCTTTACGCCGGGCGAGCTAGACACCCGATTCGATCCGGATCCGAGCATTGTCAGCGGGGTGGTTTCGCGACTGACCGTAAAGGATGGCGATGTCTATTTCTCAAGTCCAGGCACGCGCTTTCGCCGGTTTCGCGAAGACGGCAGCCTTGATGAGAGCTGGCGCCTCAACTCGCCGGTTCCAGTCCCACTGGCGCTGACGGCAACTCCTTTTGGCGGCTGGGTTGTTCGGGGCTCGCCTGCCTCCTACCTCGAGCAGCCGGACGGGACAATTCGGCCGGTCCCCAGTTTTTTGCTGGTGGCACCCTACTATGATTTTCCGCAAGACGATGGATCAGTGGTGGTCGAGGGAGTCGGTCGAGCGGCTCCGGATGGAAATGTCGATTACAAGTTTATGCTCCATCGCTGGTTCAATCACGCCCCATTCTCTGACGGCGCGGGATTCGTCCAGTCTGGTGCCGTCTTTCCCACCGCGGTGCAGGATCGCCAGGGGCGCTTCATCGTGGTGGGGAACTTTTATCGGGCGGGCGGAATTGACCGGCTCGGGCTGGTTCGCTTCACGACCAACGGCATCCCTGATCCAGATTGGAATCCAGGACCCGTTTTGGGCGTGGCCTTGAACGAAACGAATGCTCTCACCCGCTTGCCTTACTCGTTGGCCTTGGGGCTCGACGACTCGGTGGTGGTGGGACTTCGGCTGCCATCGACCGACGGACTTCCCAATTCTCGGCTCGTCGTAATCCGATCCGATGGAACAGTCGCTTCCGAGATCAAACGGTACGGCGAGGATTACGGCTGGCCGCCTCTCGTTCAACCGGACGGTCGGATGATCGTCGGAGGAATCTTTGATTCTTGGGGCGAAACACCGGCCGCCGGCTTGGTACGGCTAAACTCGGATGGTTCCGTCGATGCGACCTTTTCAGTCACGCTCACGCATACCAATCGAGTGATGGTCCGAACCATGGCTGCCGATGAATCGGGGCGCCTCTGGTTTGCCGGCAACTTCGATTCCGTGAATGGAGTCGCTCGACCTAGGTTGGCGCGAATCTTCGCCTGGGAACCAATCCCCGCGGTCCCTGCGTTGGAAATCAACCAGTCGCCTCCGCGCGTTGGCACCAACGAATTCCTCCATTTGGCCGCTCGAGTGACAGGTTATCCACCGCCAGAATTGCAATGGTATCGGGATGGCGCGCCGGTACCGGGAGCGACCAACCGCGGACTACGTTTGCCGATCTCTACTGGCGCGGAGCTCGGCGAATTCTCACTGGTCGCCAGCAATGATTTGGGCACGAACCGAATCGATTTTAGGACCGTCGAGCTGGCCACGCGCAGCCCGCGTCTTGGACAAGTTGATCCGTCTTTCGAAAGGGTGATGACTAATTTCCCCCGGGTCATCCAAATGGTTCCTCGGTCCGACGGCCGTATGTTAGTCGGCGGGGGCATCTGGTCTTCGGGCACGACTCTTCGACAGATCATGGTCGCGCGCATTACTGCCGACGGGAACTTTGACCCGAGCTTTGGAACTGGCGGTGTCGTCCGGGGCAATGGCGAAGTCGAAAGTCTTCGGCTGTTGCCCGACGGTGGAATTCTGGTTGCAGGTCAATTCACCGAATTCGCGGGGCTTCCGGCCACGGGGTTGGCGGAATTGGATTCCAACGGCCAAAGAGTCAGCCGCGAATTTCCCCGCTTTGAACGTCCGCAGGTGATGACGGTCCTTCCCACTCCTGAGGGCGGCTATCTGGTCGGAGGGGCATTCACCAATGTCGCCGGCATTCCGGTGAGAGGTTTGGTACGCCTGACGGCCAATCTATCCGTGGATCCCACATTCCAATCACCGTTGGAACCTTGGCACGGAGTGGACCAACTGGAGTTCGACCTCCAGGGGCGGCTGCTCGTCGCCGGCGAACGCACCTATGCCACGGGCCCCGTGCCTTCACCGCTAGGTCTGGTGCGACTGCTTGAGAACGGATCCATCGATCCTGTGTTCGCCCGAGTCACGAATGGGGTTCGTTATCTTTTCGTCGAGCCGGAACACACTTTACTCGTGGGTGTCCCCCCACGCCGTGTCTCCGAAGATGGGCAAATCATAGCCCAATTCGACGTCATTCACGTGGATGATACGACTTCTTCACGAATCGACTTGGGGTATCGCATGGCGAGACTGCCGGACGGAGGAGTGATCGCCACGCGCACTCGGATGAGACCCCGTGAGCTGATTCGCTGGCGGGGCGATGGGACTCGCGACTTTGCTTTCTTCGCGGAAGTGGGTACGCCCATGAATGGTCCTGATATCAATGCTGTGGTCGTCTTGCCGGAGGGCGAGGTCTTGGTCGCGATCTCTGGAGGACTGGGTCCGATTCCAGAAGGGCACAACCAGCGGATCCGCCGGTTGCTGCCGGATTCGGATCTCCGGTGGAATCATCCTCAAGTCGTGGGAAACCAGTTCGTCGCTGAAGTCACCACGCACACCGAACGCACATACGAAGTTCAGCGCCGAGCGACGCTTGATCAGCGGGACACATTACCGGTCGGTTCCTTGCCGGGCGACGGGTTTATCCAGGAAGTCGTCGCTCCAGCCACGGCGCCGAGCCAGTTCTTGGAGTTGCAGATCCAACCGGCGCCTTGAGTCGTGCCCAGGCACCACGAATTCAGCGGCGGGAACGGCGACTGGTTTAATCCACAAACTCGTCTTGGGCATCAAAGGCGGGAACGGGGAAATTAATCAGGCGCAGTTGACCCAACGCCCGATGCTTCACTCCAGGCGGAATGTCGATCGCGGTGGATTCGAGCCGTGGAAGGGACAAAGGGGCAACGGGAACCCGCGACTTCCTCCGTTTTGGGCGCGCCGCGCCATTTGGGCAGACGGACGCCCTCAAGCCTCTTGTCAGTCTTAACAATTGAGACAACCCGCTAACGCGGTTGAGGAATAAAGTTTGCGATTTCTAGGTTCTCAATATCCTGCCTGAAGCATGACCCGACGATTGTGCCGTCGCCCCGATTCGAGGCGAACACCGGGATTCGACAACATCAGTTACCCGCGGGGATTGAAACAGTTGGTCGGTCTCGCGTGAGAGGATTTACATGTCACGATTCGCAGTCATCGATGTTGGAACCAACTCGGTAAAGTTTCACGTCGCCGAAAAACGCGCCGACGGGACCTGGAATGTGTGCTTGGACCGAGCGGAGGTAACTCGGCTGGGCGAAGGACTAGAGGCAGCCGGGGGCGAATTCAC
>DLVS01000390.1 GCA_003445095.1 Verrucomicrobiales bacterium | reverse complement strand
TCAGGTCGATTGAGAGTTTGGGTTCGTAGCGCAGGAGGTCGGGAATATTCTTAATTGCCTTGGGACCCACCAAATTGATGCCAACCTCGATCATGGGATCACCGAAGCCGGTGGCGTCCTGATCATACGTAAGACCGGAGACGCTGGTTTCTCCGGAAATCCGGCCCACTGGTTCGAGAATCGCCAAGGTGAGCGTGCGATCGAAGACGGATAGCATCTTCGCAAAACCCACCACCGCGACGTTGGCATCGATCTCGGCATCGGGCGACACCACATACGCCGGGTCAATTGGATTGGCATTGCCGCTCGTGGATTGGAAGAGCACCGGCACAGCATTGGCCCCCTCGAGGCTCTTCCAATAAAATCGTGGCGGCACTTGGGCCAATCCAACCAGCGGGCCAACCGTCACCAAGGCCACCACGATGCTGACAGCGCCGCGCCGGAGCTTCGAAGGTTGAAGGTACCCTCCCGCTCCCGGCCGGCGGATTTCAGCAGTAAAAGGAGGCAGAACTCTTTGGATGAAGCTCATTTTCGAAAACGGGTACGAGTCGAATTACCGCGGTTCAGGGATCAGGTTGGTCGGCGGGACGAATTGACGTTTGTAGATGAGCGGCGGATAACCTGCATCGACCGGATAGCGGTCCGGCAGCTTCTTTTCCAAGCCCTCCGACAAAACCCGGCTAGGAAGGATCACGTTGTTGTCGCGGACGTAATCCTCCCAAAGCGCGAGTAGGGCTTTGACCTTATCAGGCTGCTTTGAGGCGAGATCGCGGCGCTCGGCCACGTCTTCTGCCAGGTTATAGAGCTCCCACTCTTCCTTGCCGTAGGGTTTATACTCCCAACGCAACTTCCAATCTCCCTGCCGCAAGGCGCGGTTCCCGAACAGCTCCCACGCCAAATAATCCTGGTTCGACCGAGGCGACTCCTCGTCGCCCGCCAGCAATCTGACCCAGGATTTGCCGATGAGGGGCGGCGACTCCTGACCGTTGATCGACTTGGGATAACTCACGCCGGCCACTTCGAGCAGCGTCGGCATGATGTCAGCCACGGAGAGGATACTGTGGTTGATACTTCCCGGCGCGCGTTTGACGATGGGACCGCTGACAACGAGCGCATTCCGGATGCCGCCCTCGGCAACATAACCCTTATACTGGCTTAGCGGCGTCATGGAAACTTGGGCCCACATCGGGCCATAGCCGACGTATGAACCCGGGTCTCCCCAGGCGTTCGGATGGGTTTGGGACCATTGCGTCGCGGCGAAGAGGAAATCGCGAGTGCCCGGAGTGCCGGCAATCGTGGCGAAAAGATCGCTTCCTTCGGCGCCGTTGTCGCCGAACACGATGAAGATCGTATTGTCGTACTCACCGATCCTTTTTAGGTATCCAATGAGTCGTCCGACGTGAAAATCAAGGTTCTCCACCATTCCGGCGTACAACTCCATCTTCTTGCCTAGGATGGCGCGAGATGCCGGCGCCAGCAGATCCGGATCGGGCAAGAACCACATTCGCTCCGCCAAATCAGCGCTCGGCGGCATAATGCCGAGTTCGATTTGGCGTTTGAGCCGAGCTTCGCGGATCGTATCCCAACCTTGATCGTACTGGCCAACATGCCGTTTGCGCCACTCGCGGGGAAGATGATAGGGATCATGCGGCGCTTGATGCGCAACATAAGCAAAAAACGGTTTACCATCACCGCGATTGGCCTCGATGAAGCCGATCATTTTGTCTGTATAGGTCTTCGTTGCGTAATAATTCTTCGGAAGTTCTTTGAGGTAACGGCCATCCTCAGTAAACGTCGATTTCGGAGTTGCGGCTGTGAAGTTCGCCATGTCCCAATAACTCCCTGCGCCGTCGAGTAAGGTAAAATCGCGTTCAAACCCGCGCGCCGCAGGAATCTGATGAGGCGCTTTGCCCAGGTGCCATTTGCCGGCCATATAAGTGTGGTAACCGGCGTCCTTCAGCAGTTGTGGGAGAGTCGCAACCCGCTCGTTGAGGTAGCCTTCGTAGCCGGGCTTCCCCAATTGGTTCGGTGCAGTCCATTCGTCCATGTTACCGAGTCCATTGCGGTGGGTGTCCACGCCGCTGAGCAGCATGGATCGCGTCGGCGAACAACTGGCGTGCGTATAAAACTGAGTAAAGCGCACGCCAGCCCGGGCGAGCTTATCGAGGTGGGGCGTCCTGATTTCGCTTCCAAACGAACCTAAATCCGAAAAGCCCAGATCATCGCCGAGGATTAGCACAATGTTCGGATGCTTCACTGAACTCGTCGTAGGGAGTTCGGCGGCCGGCGAGGCTGCCATGGTTGCCGCGACGATATTAGCAATGAAGGCTGCACGGATGACGTATTGTCTGCCGGTAATATCGATCTTCATGCGGTTAGATTCGCCGCAGCATTGCGAGTCAAAGGAGCGCCGTGGTGCGCCGCCCTAGAAAAGGTCACGGTGGCAGAACAACCTCATCTCAACAAGAATTGGCGTTTGCCTACTCTCTGTTGTGCCTCAGTAGGGTGGCTGGAATCCTTTTCCGGCGAATTTTAGGCATCGGACTTGCCGCATAAAATCCGCGGATCACCTGCTCGCGAATCTCGAGCGCCTCAGCGGGGTCCGCCGCGGCGACCATTTTTCGCCGATACCACCAGCTCTTGTCTGCTCAACATCCGCTCGGCATCCAGGCGATACGCGAATTGGGTCACCTCTGCTTGTTCGGCGGGTGGCAGTTGCCGGATTTCTTCAATGACTTGACTCGCGCTAACGCGGTGAAAGCAGGCGCGGATGCCCTGGAAACTCAACTTCGATCCGGCTTCGATCCAGCTTCGATCCAGCTTTGCGAGCAACAGATAAGAGCACCCGAGCACCCTCAGATGTAACCACGAAGTTGCTTTTGGAAGCATGCCCGCCCGAGTGCTGCGGACGGGACACTGGAACTGAAATTACGACGAATCACTTCGCGATCTGCCCCCGCCGTCCTCGTTAGGCGCGTGGAGTCGTCACCATTTAGTCGCCGGCTACGCGCCGCGGTGTGGCGGGCGAGGCGCCCGCCACTGCACCCGGGGCGGGCGCGCTCCCCAGTTCAATTGAATAGAAACGGCTCTGTCGGGCACTTTGGCGATCTCGATAGCACTTTACGCTTCGACGAGGTCCTTCTCCACCCGCAGGTTCTCGATGATGAAGTCCTGCCGTTCGGGCGTGTTCTTGCCCATGAAAAAGGACAAGAGTTCGTCCGAACTGTGGAGGTGGTGGAGGTTGACTGGGTCGAGGCGGATGTTCTCACCAATGAAGTCCTTGAACTCACCAGCGGAGATTTCGCCGAGTCCCTTGAAGCGCGTGATCTCGTGGCTGGCGCCGAGTTCGGCAACGGCGGCCTGTTTTTCCTGCTCCGAGTAGCAGTAGCGCGTCACCTTCTTGTTGCGGACTCGGAAGAGTGGTGTTTGCAAAATGAAGAGGTGGTTGTTGCGGATGATGTCGGGGAAGAATTGTAGGAAGAACGAGAGGAGCAGCAGGCGGATGTGCATGCCGTCCACATCGGCGTCGGTGGCAATGACGATCCGGTTGTAGCGGAGGCCGTCGAGGCCGTCCTCGATGTTCAGTGCAGCCTGCAGCAGGTGGAATTCCTCGTTCTCGTAGATGACCTTCTTGGTGAGGCCGTAAGTATTGAGTGGTTTGCCTTTGAGCGCGAAGACCGCCTGGGTCTGCACGTCGCGCGTCGCGGTGAGTGAGCCGGCGGCGGAGTCACCCTCGACGATGAACAGGGTGCTTTCCTCGGCGCGGGGGTTCTTGTCACCGAGGTGGAGTCGGCAATCGCGCAGCTTGCGGTTGTGCAGCGAGGCTTTCTTCGCCCGCTCCCTCGCAATGTTACGGATGCCCGCGAGTTCTTTCCGCTCGTGCTCGTTTTCCTCGATCTTCTTCTTGAGGATCTCAGCGGTCTCCCGGTTTTTGTGTAGGTAAGTGTCGAGGGACTGCTGCAGGAACTTGCCGACGAATTCCTTGATCGAAGGCCCCTTCGGTCCGACTTCAGTGGACCCGAGCTTGGTCTTGGTCTGCGACTCGAAGACCGGCTCCTGCACCCGCACGACGATGGCCGCGTCAATGGACTGGCGCACGTCGGCGGCGTCGTAGTCTTTTTTGAAATGGTTGCGCACGGTCGCGACGAACGCCTCCCGGAAAGCCGCCAGATGCGTGCCGCCCATGGTAGTGTGCTGGCCGTTGACGAAGGACCAGTATTCCTCGCCGTAGTGGTTCCCATGCGTCACGGCGACTTCGATGTCGTCGCCTTCGAGGTGAATGATGGGGTAAAGAGGTTCGCCGCTGATTTCCTTCGCGAGCAGATCTTTCAGGCCGTGCTGGGAGCGGAAGGGCTTGCCGTTAAGTGTCAAGGTGAGCCCGCGGTTGAGAAAGGCGTACTTCCACAGCATGTCCTCAACGAACTCCGGACGGAATTTGAAGTCCTGGCCGAAGAGCGCTTCGTCGGGCGTGAACTCGACGAGCGTGCCGGTGCGCTCATCGGTCTTGGTAACCTTCGACTGGGTCTTCAACTTTCCCTTCTCGAACTCAACCACCTTACTCTCCCCCTCGCGGATCGCCTGCGCGCGGTAGTGCAGTGAGAGCGCATTGACCGCCTTCTGGCCGACGCCATTGAGCCCGACGGCCTTTTGGAACGTCTCGCTGTCGTATTTCGCTCCCGTGTTGATGATCGAAACGCAGTCCACGAGTTTCCCCAACGGGATGCCACGCCCGTAGTCGCGGACCTTCACGGAACGGTCGGTCATTTCGACCTCTATCTTCCTCCCTTCGCCCATCATGAATTCGTCGATGGAGTTGTCGATCGTCTCCTTGAGCAGGACGTAAATACCGTCCTCGGCGTGCGCTCCGCTGCCCAAGCGCCCGATATACATGCCGGGGCGAAGCCGGATGTGCTCCAGGGAGCTGAGGGTCTTGATGCTGGCTTCGGTGTAGTTGGACGCCATGTTTTTGTCGGCGGTAAAAGACGGGAAGTGATGCCTGGCTGACAAGCTGTATGCGAAAAAAACTCCGGTTTGCCGAGATCGTTTGCGTCCGCCTAATCAAGTCCACAATTGACGATCCAAAGACCGGTATTGGACGGCTTCGAAGACGTCGCCTTCGGCAATTATGTCGCGACCGGCCAGGTCGGCAATCGTGCGCGCTACTTTGAGAATTCGATCGTGGGCTCGGGCGCTCAGATTGCGATCACTCACCGCGTGCTTGAGCAGGGCGAGCGTTCCTTCATCCAGTTTCACAAATTCTTTGAGTTCGCGGGTTCCCATGCGCGCATTGCACGTCACGCGCCGACCGCGAAAGCGGGCCTGTTGTCGAAGTCGGGCTGCGATGACGCGCAGCCGAACCGACGCGCTGGGCTCGCCGGTGGTCGCGCGGCTCAAGTCGGCGAACTTTACCGCGGGTACTTCGACGTGCAGGTCGATGCGGTCGAGCAATGGTCCCGAAATCCGACCCAGATAATTCTGAATCTCGCGGGGCGAGGAACGGCTCTCTTGCGGCATCTTTCCATCGGGAGTCGGGTTCATCGCGGCCACCATCATGAATTGGGCGGGGAAGGTCATCGTTCCGGCCGCGCGCGAAATGGTCACCCGCCCTTCTTCGAGCGGTTGTCTCAATGTTTCCAAAACGCCGCGTTTGAACTCAGGCAGCTCATCGAGGAACAACACCCCGTGATGCGCCAAAGAAATCTCTCCCGGGGTCGGTTGGATGTTGCCGCCCAGCAGTCCAGCATCGCTCGCGGTGTGGTGCGGCGCGCGAAATGGTCGGGTCGTGACCAGACCCTGCCCCGGAGCCAGGAGCCCACAAATGCTGTGAATCTTCGTCGTCTCCAGGGCTTCTTCCAACGTGAGCGGTGGCAGGATGGTGGGCATCCGTTTCGCCAGCATGCTTTTCCCGGTGCCCGGCGGACCGATGAGGAGCAAGTTGTGTCCACCCGCCGCTGCGACTTCGAGAGCGCGCTTTACCGATTCTTGGCCTTTCACATCGGCCAGATCGAGTTCATCGGGCGGGGCCTGCGCGAATAGTTCCTCGGCATTCACCCGCACCGGCGGCACGTCGATCGCGCCTTCCAGAAATAAGGCTGCTTCGCGCAGATTTTGAATGGGGATGACATCCAGCCCGCTCACCACCGCGGCCTCAGCGGCATTTTCACGCGGCACCAATATCCCCTGACGCCGTTCGGCGCGCGCTTGCAACGCGATGGGCAAGGCGCCTCGAACAGGCCGGACCGCGCCAGTCAGGGCGAGTTCACCCACCAACACGAAATCATCCAGAGCACGCGGTTCGATCTGCTCCGTCGCGGCCAGAATGCCAATGCCAATCGGCAGATCGAAGCTAGGCCCTTCCTTGCGAACATCCGCCGGAGCGAGGTTGATCGTGGTTCGGCCCATCGGAAACCGAAAGCCCGAGTTGGTCACCGCGGTGAGCACACGATCGCGAGACTCCTTGACCGCCGCATCGGGCAATCCCACGACCACGATCGCCGTTTGACCGAAGCTTGAGTCCACCTCGACTTCGACGGGCGACGCATCCACGCCTTGCACCGCCGCGGATCGAATTTGGGCAAGCATAACGGTAAGACTAACGAATCGTTGGGGAGGGTCCCAAACGGTGGCCCTGCGGTGGCGGTCGCCGAGCCGATTCAGGGAGGTGGATGAATCGCGGCGATGATATCTGACGGTTCGGAATCCCACCTTGAGTCGGCCGCACACGAGCCAGCGATGGCGATTCGAGCGTTAGCGGCCGGCAGGATTGGCCGTACTGCGCCCGTCGGCTGACGCCGGAGCTGCGGACCGCGGGCTGACGCACTTTCGCGAGGATGGGTAATACCAAGCTGACTCGACACGCCATAACCAACCCTGCGGGTGGCCAGGGCATCAACGCCATCGCCACTTTTGGCGACGCTCGAGTCGGCGCGTCCCGATATTCTTCCTCTGCAGCCTCTCCGTCTTTACGCGAGTTAATTCCCCGGTCCCGCAGGCGTGGTGTCCGTTGATGGCTGGACTGATGGTTCGGACAAGCCGTTGACGATTCGAGTGATGCCCTCCTTCAGGGTCGTAAGCCCGAAGTTCAGGACAAGGCCCAGCGGCAGCTTGGCGAGCGCCAAATAGGTCCGCAGTTGTTTGGGATGGATAGGATGATTCTTCTCTGCCGATTTGAGTTCTACGATAACGATGTCCTCAACCTAAAGGTCCGCGCGGAATCCTTCGTCAAAGCGCAGGCCGTCATATTCGACCGGAATCGGCACCTGGCGGCGGACGCGTAGTCCTCGTTTCTGCAATTCATAGACAAGGGCGGCTTCGTAGACAGCTTCCAAGAGCCCCGGTCCTAGGGAGGTGTGGAGCTGATAGGCCGCATCGACAATCCGACGGGTGATCTCGCTGGGGGGAATCGACATCCTAACTCTGCATGTCCTGCGCCACCAGATCGGAAGAGCGTCC
>DLVS01000728.1 GCA_003445095.1 Verrucomicrobiales bacterium | reverse complement strand
GGGTTCCGACGTGTGGTCTTCCGATCTAACTGCGCCCACGCTGTTTTCCCCATCACCTCCCGCTGCTCGCGGGTGCATTTCAGTCCCGCCACTGCCACACGCCCGAACATCGGCGCGGCTTTCACCGGGATCAATTGCACCCCGGTTTCATAGGCATGAATGGACGCTTTGCCGACGGGCGTCCTTACAACGAGCATCGCGTGGCTGAAGCGTCCCCACGGCGCGTCAATTGTCCTGCCCACCAAAACCACGTCGCCGGGTTCTGCGAGTTCGACAGCACGGGCCAGAGCCGCGCGATATTCCGGCTTGTCGAAAAACCCCGCGCGCTTTGCCAACCGGCCACCAAACTCCCAAGGGCCAACAAGCAACAGGCACTTCACGAGGAAACCAAAGCTGCGCTTGGCCTTCAGCAACGCGGATGGCGAGGAGCGTGGCAAGCGGCACTTGCGACCGCGCCCGATGAAGAATCCAGCCACTGCCAGCAACGCCACCACACCGACGATGCGGGCAGCGACCGGTATTTCATTCACGCTGCCGACGCTGGCGCTTACGATGTAGCCCAACACCAGAAACCAGCACGCATCAATCAGCGCCGCGACGACCTCCAGCGCGAGGAAACGCCGCAACGACCAACCAATGAGACCGGCTGCGGGCGCGGCTGCGTTCTTCAAGAACGGACTCAATCGCGACAACAGCATGAACGCGACGGGATGATTCTGAAGCCGCGACTCCGCGCGACCGAGTAGAGCGGCGACGGATTTCCAGCGCCGCAGCACGTCCCCAAACTTCCGCGCGAGCAGAAAGCTGGCGAGGTCGCCGATGATGATGCCCAACCACACGACGGAGAGCGTGAGCGGAGCGTTGAGCTTGCCCGCTTGCACGAACCCGCCAGCGGCGGCGACACCGAGCGTGCCGGGAATCAGGTAAGCGGTGGGAGTGAACGCCTCAAACGCTGCAAGAGCGAGGAGGCCCAGATAGATAATGAGCGCGTTTTTCATACGCGCTCGATTGGCAGGCTCGGATGAATCCGAGCCGATTATCCTACGGTCGTTCGAGGTTGGCCGTCGGGTATCCGAGGGGAACCCACTTCACGTTCGATTCCTGAATATCCATTGCTCATCCTCTGGCCAGTATTTCAGGAGTTCGGTCGCTGCGGTGTGCTTCGTCGCTTTCTGCCTTAGTCCTTTTTGAGTGTCGTTTTTGAGAAGACTGACGGGATTCGTGTCATGGTCGGTGACTCCAGCTTTCAAGCTCGCAAGCTTGCTCTTGGCTTTCCCGTCCAAGTTGTCGCCGTTGAGTGAATACTGCTCAAGCCATGCTACGACTTCGCGTTGCACGTCGAGTGCTTTCCACGAGGACTGCGACTTCTCCAGCACCGCGACGAGCGCAAAATGCGTCGGGGCGAGGACGCATGAATCGCTATCAAACTCAATCGCCAAGGTGTCGTTGTTCAATACGATGCCGGTCGGTGCTGCTCCACTCTTTGCTCCCTGCTTGGCGGTGACTCGGCTCTTCGCGCGCGGCGAACGGGCAAAACAGTAAGCCATCTGCACTCGTCTTGTTTGTCCGTCCACTTCCACGTCGTAATCTTGCACGGCAGGCTGGAATTCCTGGAACACGCGCTCAAAGACTTCCCTACAGCCGTCCAACGTGTCTGCTTGGATTTCCAAGAGGCCAACCCAGTTTCCTTCGGGAATGGTTGGCGCTGGCTCAATAGACAGATTTTGCGCCTCGTCGTCGGCATCGAAATGATACCGGAACTCGGACCTTATCCACTTTCCGGGCTGGCTGGTGACATGCCAACTCAGGTTTTCCAGTTTGGGGTTCAGTCCCAAGGCTCGCAATGGATCAACTATGAAATTGGCGCGCTCACGGTCCATGTGGGGATCATATACCTGCCGTCGTTCGGTGTCTGGCGTAAGCAGCATTTCGCACAGGATCAGGTCTTCAGGACGCATCACCTGTGCAATTCGTTTGAGGAAGGTGACTTCATCCACGTTGCCGAGAGTGTTGCCCAGAAAAAGGAAAAGAGCCGGGTGTTCGCCCCAAGCATTTCGCAAGCTCTGCAGATGTGCCAGACCGGCATCCGATTCGAAGTCCAACACGCCGAATAGTGGACGAATGGATTGCGGAAGATTGTTGAACTTCTGGAGCGAGACGCCCAGCAACTCGCTTGAAACATCAACCAGCACTGCGTAAAGGCGCTTGAGATCGAACCTATCGGCAAGCCACCTGCAAATGTCTGCCTCTCGCTGGCCTGTTCCCGAACCAAGGACCACGACGGCAAGTTTCTTTTCCTCACTCGACTTCACAAGTTCCGCTGCCTGTTTAGCCAGGGCGTCCGTGAATGGAGCGTTGGGGCGATTAAGCGGAAACTTGCGATAGACCTCGGCAATGTGGCTGTGACCATCGCAAAGGGCCTTCCATAAACGCGCCCCGTGAAGGCTCGAATAGAGATATTTTTGCGGAAGCACCTCCTTGTTGCTGCGGATGGTGTCCACCAACGCCCTCACCACATCCATGCAACCCCAAGCTGGCTCAAGAAAACCCGAAAACAGAGGCAGCCCATGCGAGCCCGACGAAGGAGCATCCCACCGCGCAGCCCAAGCATCAAAACGTGGTGGTGGTGTCGTCATGAAGTTCTTTCCGCTACATCTGACGGCTGCTTTGGTAAACAAAGGACGACAGCCAAGTGAACTGCGGCGTAGAGAAATGCCCGGAATGGCGCGGTGTAGCCGATGGCCTCTAATGTCGTCACAGTCACCACCACCGCGATAGCGACAGTGCCAAGCGGGCCGCTCCGCTTTTGCAGGAAGCGTCCGACGAGCATTGGCAGCAGGACGGAGACGTAAATGACGAGCGCGGAAAGAATCAGGCGCAAGACCTGTGGAGCTTGCAGGGCAATCAGGATGGCAACGACCAGCACAATCACCGTTGCCACGCGTGGCCGCGCGGAATCCTTCTGCGTTTCCTTGTCCGAAAGCCTGTCCCAAAAGTCGTAAGATAACGATGAAGCCGCAGCAAAGAGCACCGAGTCGAGCGTGGAAATGACGACCGTGATGACCGCGATGGTCGGGATGACTGCAAGTGCGCCGAAATGGCTGGCTAGGAAAGTCGGAACGGCATCGTCGGGCGTGGGTAGGGCAACGCCCGCAGCGGCCATGGTTCGGCCAACGCTCACGGAAATCAGGCCGAACACCAGGTAGCAAATTCCCGCGACAAAGACTCCGATGGTCGCGTCCCGCTGACTTTTCCCTGAATTGATGCGCAGGTGCAGATCTTGCGACACAGGCACGAACAAAAGCGGTAAGGCCAGCAGGAGAATAAAGTCCAGCGGCATGTCTTTCGTTGGAACTGCCGGGCCTTGCGGAGCGCCTGAACCAACCAGGAGCGTCACGCCCACAATGGCAAAGTAACCCAGTGTGATGACGATGAATTGAATGACATCGGTGAGCGTGACCGAGGCGTAGCCGCCGTAGAGCAAATACGCGGTGACGCAGACGCCGGCGATCAAGGCGATGGCTGCTGGCGGAAGATTAAAATGGGGCTGAACCACCTTGATGAAGGCGACGAACTGCGCCGCAGTGATGAGGGTGTAAACGACAGTCGAAAGTAATCCAGTGGCGGCGTTGACA
Source organism: Verrucomicrobiales bacterium (assembly GCA_003445095.1). GTDB lineage: Bacteria > Verrucomicrobiota > Verrucomicrobiia > Limisphaerales > UBA9464 > UBA9464. The sequence goes on along the minus strand of DLVS01000728.1, from coordinate 1,046 downwards.
AGCTTGCCAGAGCCTTGCAGGTAGCTTCCCAAGCTGATGTTCCGTTGCTTGAACAGCATCCGAACCACGAGAAACGCCGAGCCAATCAGTGCCGCCGACGTGGGAATCACGTCAGAAAGTCCATACCAACCGAAGCTGTAGCCAAGACCTGCCAGATTGATGACGGCTGCCCCGCCAACAAACGTGGCGCTCAACCCCGCCATAATCTGAAACCAGCTAAAGTTCCTCCCGCCAACAGCGAATGTCCCGTAAGCATCGGTCTGGGCGCGGGCAAACCGCCGGAGCAGATAAGGGCTGACAACCATGATGAGGAAGGCAGCGAGGATGATGTAGCTGTTTGCTGTCATGGGAGCCGATGTGTTTCAACGATAGACTTCCCGGCGGTGTCGAACTCGGTTAACCCGCACGACCCGAATCGCGTCGCCGATTTCGTAAACCACGCGGTAGTCACCGACACGGATGCGCCAGTCGTTTTTGCTGCCTACCAGTTTGCGGCAACCGGGCGGGCGCGGATTCGTCGCCAGCGCTTGAATAGCCGCGATGACGCGATCGTGAATCGCGGTCGAAAGACGTGAGAGGTCTCTCTCGGCGGCCCGTTCAAGCAGGACGCGGTACATGGTCACGTGCGGTTGCGCTCGGCGAGGTAAGCCTCCAGCGGACGGTAGTGCCGCGGCGCCTGTCGGACGCGCTTGAGCCAGGCTACATCCTCGGCGTCCTCCACGCGCTCCAAAAGTTCCTCGTACTCCTTGATGGGAATGATGACGGAGACGGGCTTGCCCTTGCGCGTGACGATTTCAGGCTCGGTCAATGTTGCTTTCATGGCTGGCAGTCTATCTCGTTTCACGCCTTCGGGTAAAGCACGCTGCCCGTTTCCCGTGAACTCGCGGACACCCAAGCCGGCAAGGGGAATGGGTCTGTCCCAGGTCTGTCCCTCGTCGCCACCAAAACCAAATGCAAGCCTTGCAACTCAGCATGGTCTTCGTGATGCCGAGCGTCTTTTTCAGTGGGTTCATTTTTCCGCGAGATACCATGCCTTGGATTTTCCA
>DLVS01000720.1 GCA_003445095.1 Verrucomicrobiales bacterium | reverse complement strand
TGCGAAAGGAAAGGGCGCGTCGTTCTTTCCGCGCTACGCCGGTTTATGGGAAGTGTTGATGAGCGTGCCAGGCAGCAATCGTGAAGAAGACCACCACGCCCCACCGCAGCACGGCCGCCGCTTTTCCCGTGGTGGCGAACAGCGTGGCGCTCCAGTGGCCGGGGCTTTGTGCCCGGCGCTGGCGGCATCCGCGCGTGGTGGTGGATCGCTTTCTCGCGCCGGCACTCCCTCGCCGCACATTTCCCGCACGCTAAAGGGCTCGGCGGAATTACGGCAGTGGTGAGACGGATTTTTTTGTAAGAAACCCCGCTGTGCTGCTTCTCACGGTGCAGAAAACTCGTGGAATTTGCCGAACAACAACGACGGTTCGCCGACTGGACGCGCGATCACAGCGCGATCGTGCATCACGTCGTCAACGCGTTCGCGGCAGGCGATGACCGCAACGATCTGTTACAGGAAGTCCTGCTGGCCGCCTGGAAATCCATCCCGGCGTTTCGCGACCAGGCCAAGCCGACGACGTATCTGTATCGCGTCTGCCACAACGCGGCGTTGCTGTGGATTCGCACGGAAAAGAACTACCGCCGGCGGGTGGAACAGTTCGGCGCGTTTGCTCCAGCCGAATCCGTCGATGAAGCGAGTTCGCTGACCGATGAAAGGCTGGCCCAGCTTTACACTGCTATTCACCAACTCAAGCCGCTGGATCGTTCGCTCATCCTGCTTTCGTTGGACGGTTTGAGTTATCGCGACATGTCAGAGGTGCTCGGACTTTCGGAAAGCAACGTTGGCGTGAAACTCAATCGCATCAAAGCGCAACTCACTCAAACCATGACGGGAAACGACGATGAACTTCGATGAACTGCAACAGGTCTGGAACTCGCCCCGCAACCATCTGCCCATGGCCCAGCAACGCGCGCTGGTGGAAACATTCTCGCGCCAAATGATTCGCCGCCGTCGTTTTCAAACCTTCTGGCTGATCCACACGTTTGTCGGGCTGACGCTCATCACCGGATTGGCGAGTGTGATGATCGCGACCGGAAAGACGAGTTCGGCGCAGGAATGGGGATTGATTCCGCTATTGCTCGTGCCGTGGGCCTTCGCCGTCCACCTACTGCGGCGCTACCGCCAGCCCGCCGCCCCGACTGCGCGCGGGGAACTGCCGGTCAGCGAATCTTTGAGCCTCGCGCTGGAGTCCAACCAGACCGCCCAGTCGCAGTCGAAGTGGGTCGGCGCGCTCTACCTCGTCATGACGCCGCTGCTGGGCCTGGCGATGCAGCAATTACACGCGGCCGGAAAAGTGTCGTCACGCGAACTGGTGTCTATGGCGGTATTCTTCGGCGCGACGCTGTTGTTCTGTGGAGCGATCATCGCCGCGCGCCATTTCGGACGCCTCCGGCCGCAACAAAAGCAATTGGAAGGTTTGCTCCAGCAGTTCAAACAAGGCACGGGCCAGTAGTGCTGCCATTGTTCAGTGTTGAATTTCCTCCAAGCCTAACCAGCGCGGCAGCGACTCCGACCTCCGGCCTGAATTTCCCGCAGGATCGCGACAGGGACAGCAGTATCGCGAGAGAACGGTGCCGTGCGTGAGTAGAGTGGGCGGAATAAAAAAGAAACAGCTACTCGCAATCGGACTTTGATAACTCTCATGGGCACGGCCCTGGCCGTTGCCATCTCATCGGAACCAACCCAAGCGGCCAATCAGTCCGCGTGGGACAAAACATTTCTACGAGCTAAGAGGTTGAACATCGGAAGGTCACCTCTGAAGATTCAAAGTTGAGCAGTTCAACGGAAGCTTTTAGCCGAAGTTACCGGAGTCACAATAACGGCGGCTCCGTGCGATGGCCGCAGTCAGCCTTCGCCAGCCAAGGCGAGGATTCGGCGGCGGATGTCGCCGGAAATCCACATTCCCGAGGATTCGAGTTTATCCACCAACGGCGCAATTTCTGAAGCGAGGCCCAGCTTTTTGCCCTCCAACAGCACGCGCAGCGTTCCCCAGACCGTGAGGCCGGCGGATTGCGCGATGCGTCGCGCTAGTGCGTCGTCAAGCAGCACGGTGCGTCGGGATTCTCCAACGCCAATGCCAGAGCGGATAATTCACCTTGCCCAAGGTCCAGGGCCAGCCATTCCGACGGCAGACGCTGCGGGTCAACGATACGAATCCAGACGCGAGCGCCGAATTCAGGCACATCGCAGCCCTGACGCTTGCCTGCGGCGAGTTCTTGAATGATGGCGTTGGAAATCCAGACGTCCGAGAACAGGCGCGGCAGCCAGTCGAGCGCGCCGATTTGGTGAAGGTAAAACAGCGGCGAGGTGTTGGAGATGGCCTCAGCCATGCGGCTGCTCCAGGTCCGACAGTTCGGCTTCGAGTGGGAAAACTTTGTAACGGCTAAGACTCTGGAGAAATTCCAGGCGCGACATCCCGGCCAACTCGGCCGCGCGTCCCGTCGAAAGCCGGCCTAATTCATACAATTTCACCGCGGAAAGCACGCGCATCTCGCGGCCAAAAGCGCGCGGATCAGTCTTTTCCGCCAACAGGACCTGCTCCGGCACTTCAATGGTGATCTCCTTTGTGGCCATACGCCGTGTGTTACTGCGCGCGAATTGACACAGGCTAAACGCGAGATCGCCGGCCGTCGAGAGCGGCGTTCCTTCGATTTGCTACAGGATTGCGGCAGGGACCGCAGAATCGCGAGAAAAGGTTTCGTTCCGTTGGTGCAAGTTGGGTAAGTTATTGAGACGAACCTCATACCTAGACAGCCGCTAACAGCTCGGCTTAGCAAAGCCGCTGCAGTCGCATCAGCGGATGCGTCATCGTCCTGACCGAGGTGAAAAGTCGGCACTCAAAGTCTTGGGTCAACCGGCTCACTTTCCAGTGCGAGCACCCCAAAGACGGCCTCATGCACCCGGCGCAATGGTTCTTTACGCACAAACCGTTCGAGCGATTCGATGCCGAGGGCAAATTCGCGCAAAGCCAGCGAACGCTTGGTGGAAAGCCCGCGAGCGCGAAGTCGCTCAAGGTTCTCCGTCGTTGTGTATTCCGGGCCGTAGATGATGCGCAGATACTCTCGTCCGCGACACTTGACGGCAGGTTGCACCAGTCCCCGCCGACTTCTGGCAATGAATTCCAGCGGCTTCACTACCATCCCTTCGCCACCGCCTCCGGTCAGTTCTTCCCACCAGCGGATGCCTTCGTCTTCACTTTGAGGATTGGTCACGTCAACGACTCGGAACGGAGTGGCGATGACGATGCCGCCCGCCAGACGCGCCAAGGTCTGCATGTGCCAGTCGTGCGGTCTCTCGGTGTGAATTCTTCCTTCCGTGGCGAGCAAATGAAACGGAGCAAGCTTCAGATCATTTACTGAATTCACCGGCCAGCAATAACGACGGTAGGCTTCAAGGTAGTCGCTCACCATCTGCCGTCGCGCCGTGGTTTGCGCCAGCCAGCCGTTTACGTCGAGGCCGCGCGCGGCGGCTTGCTCCAAGGCGCAAACCTCTCCGGCCAGCGTCGCCCGGGCGGAGGCGCCGACGGCGGCGTATTGCTGTTTCAGCAACTCCTGCGCCTTGGCCGACCATGGCATCAATTCGCAATCGAGGCAGAGCCAGTCAGTTTGGAACTCGTCCCAGAAGCCGGCCGCGGCGGCGGCAGCGCAAATGCGTTCCAAAAACTCCGCCTCAAGATTTGCGTTGTCGAAAAACCGTCTCCCCGTGCGCGTGTAGCAGATGCCGATGCCTTCGCCGGTCACCCCAAAACGTTTCCGAGCGGCGTCTTCATCGCGACAGACCACGACCACGGCGCGCGAACCCATGTGCTTTTCCTCGCACACCACGCGCGGCACACCGGCGTGCCGAAAGTAAGCGAACGCTTCGGCCGGATGCTCCAGCAAACCGGGCGCATGGCTCGTCTCGCTCGGCGACATCGTGGGCGGCAGGTAAATCAGCCATTTGGGATTCGCGGCAAATCGGCTCATCACTTCCAGCGCGGCCGTGGCGTTCTCCTCGCGGATGGTCACGTTGCCATGCAGCCGCGTGCTGACGATGCGTTTGCCGGTCACGTCGGCGAGGTCGAGCAAATCATCCAGTTGCTGCTGCGCGGACAATGCTGGCGCTTGGTTTTCCGGTGCCAGAAATGGCTTGCGCGGTTCGGCGTAGGTTTGTTTCGCGGGGACGGAGATGAATTCCTTTTCCGGGTAGCGCAGCGCGGTGAGTTTTCCACCAAAGACGCAGCCGGTGTCGATGTTGATGGTGCGGTTCAGCCATTCCGGTTCGGGAACGGGTGTGTGCCCATACACGACTGCCGCCAGGCCGCGATACTCGGCGGCCCAGTTGTAGCGAACCGGCAGACCGAACTCATCCGTCTCACCGGTGGTTTCACCGAACAACGCGAACTCTCGCACCGCGCCCGAACCGCGACCTTGCATCGCCTCCTTCATGCCCGCGTGCGCAACGACGAGCTTGCCGTCGTCAAGAACGTAATGGCTCACCAGGTCGTCAATAAATTCCGCTACCCGCTCGCGAAACTCCTCTGATTCGCTCGAGAGTTGCGCCAGAGATTCCGCCAGGCCGTGCGTGATTTGCACGTCACGCCCCCGCAGCTTCCGCCGGAGCTTCATGTCATGGTTACCGGGCACGCACAACGCCGCGCCGCTGGCGACGGCATTCATCACCAGCCTGAGCACCTGTGGAATCTTCGGCCCGCGATCTACCAAGTCGCCGACGAATACCAGCTTGCGGCCAAGGATTGGTGGAACCGTGAAAGCCGTTTCATCCACGCTCCAACCAAGTTTCCGAAGCAGCTCCACCAGTTCATCGAAACAGCCATGGACATCGCCGATAATGTCAAACGGCCCGTGCTCGTGCTTCAAATTATTCCACAAAGGCTGACGTTCGATAATCGCCGCCTCGATCTCCTCCAGCGACTTCAGCACATGGACGTGCCGAAAACCTTCGCGCTCCAGTCCGCGCAACGAGCGATGCAACTGCTGGGATTGCTGGCGGATGACGTGCGGCCCGAAATCGCGGTCGGGGCGCGTCTGGTTCCGGTCGTGGACCACGCGCTCCGGCAAATCCAAAACAATGGCGACGGGCAGGCAATGAAACTCGCGCGCGATTTCAACGAGCGGTTTCCGCGACTCCGGCTGCACGTTGGTCGCGTCAACGACCGTCAGCTTGCCCGCCGCCAGCCGTTTGCGCGCGATGAAGTGAAGCACTTCAAACGCATCCTTCGTTGCCGCCTGACTGTTCTCGTCGTCGGACACCAGCCCGCGGCAAGAGTCGGATGAGAGAATCTCCGTCGGCTTGAAATGTTTTCGCGCAAACGTGCTCTTGCCTGAACCGGATACGCCGATCAGGACGACGAAGGAAAGTTCGGGGATGGTGAGTTTCATCCAGAAGCGGACGCAGCCAGCAAGCGGTCCAGCCGCGGCATCAAATCCCTGATGCCGGTCACCTCCGCCCAATCAGCCAGTGGATAGGATTGCTGTCCCGGCGTGACGACGAGCAATCGCTCCAACTTCAAATCCTGCCTCGCGATGTGCATGGACTTAGTAAGCGATGGGGCATCGGCGTGTTTGAATTCAAACCCGAGACGACGTCCGTTGACCTGCACCAACAGGTCAAGTTCTGCTCCAGCGTGCGTGGCCCAATACCAAACGTTCCGATCGCCCGCGCGCGTGATGACTTGTTCCAGCGCGAAGCTTTCCCAAGACGCACCCAGCTTGGGATGCCCTTCGAGCACGACCGGCGTCGCCACTCCCAGCAGGGCGTGCAGCAGGCCACCGTCGCGCACGTAAATTTTCGGCGCTTTAACCTGTCGCTTGCCCAGGTTCTCAAACCACGGCGGCAACTGGCGGATGAGAAACATCGAAGTCAGCAGGTCGAGATAACGCCGCGCGGTGGATTCCGCCGAACCCAGCGAACGCGCGAAATCGGCGGCGTTCCAGGTTTGTCCATGAAAGTGCGCGACCATGTTCCAGAAACGGCGCAAAGTGGCCGCCGGAATCGCAATCCCCAGTTGCGGCGCTTCGCGCTCCAGCAGGGTGCGGATCAGGGACTCCAGCCAATCGCGCGCCACGGCATCATCCGGGGCGAGGAACGCTGGCGGATACCCGCCACGCCACCAGAGCTTGCGCCAGTTCGTCGCGCCGACCTCGCCCAGGTCAAACCCGTGCAGGTCCACAAACGCCACGCGCCCGGCCAGCGTTTCCGAAACACCCCGCACCAACGAAGGCGACGCACTGCCCAGCAGAAGAAACCGCGCGGGCAAAGGACGGCGGTCTGCGAGCACCCGCAACAGCGCAAACAATTCCGGGTGCCTTTGGACCTCGTCAATCACCACCAATCCCTCCAGCGGATCGAGCGCCGTCATCGGCTCGCGCAGCCGGTTCGCATCCACCGGGTTCTCCAGGTCAAAGAAGTGAGGCGACGGAAACTCGCGGGCGATCATTCGCGCCAGCGTTGTTTTGCCAACTTGACGCGGTCCAAGCAAGGAAACCACCGGGTTGGCTTTAAGCCGTCGGCGAATCAAATCGGCGTAAACCGGTCGTTCCAGCATGTTGGAAGCGTCCTTGAACATCGGTGACGCGGCAACCGATTTTCAAGGAAGAATCACACTCAACGGCCATGCCCGAGGTACTTTCGCGCAAACGTGCACTTGCCCGACCCTGACACGCCGATCAGGACGACGAAGGAAAGTTCGGGGATGGAGACCACCATGTAGCAAGAGAAAGGCGGGACGAATCAAGTTTTGATGACTTCGACCGTCCCGGCTTCCAGGGAATGAACCGGCAGCCGCGTATCCAAGGTAACCAGCCGCCCGGAATTACGCGGGGCGACCTCCACCAGCCATGCATCATTCACCTGCTGATGACCGAGAGCACGGGCGTAAATTGCGGGATCGTGCGCCGCTGGCGATGACCAGAAGTGATGTCCTTTGAGTCGCGTCCATTGCTGCAAGAGCGTGGCAGCCTCCGGTGGCGAAACCGCGTTGGCGGTGTAGGCCGGATTGGAGGAGAGCCGGACGAACCCCAGCTGAGTGAACGCGCAGGTGGCCCAGCCCTTCTTCGCCTGGGCGGCGAACCAGTCGTGGGCCTGGACATGGTGCTGATGATTCGGCCAGGCCAGCGCGAGCAGGACGTTGGTGTCCAGCAATGCCGCCTTCAAGTCGCGTCCTCCGCCAGCATCTCTTTCGCGCGGGAGCTGGGAATGATGTCCGCGTCCGGCTGGACCTTGAACACCGGCAGTCGGCCCTTGCTGGCGCTTGGCGCGGAGGCGCGCAAACCGCGCCGAGCCAGTTGCGAAAGCACCTCGCCCAACTTCTTGCCCGAAGCCTGCGCCTGCGCCCGCGCGGCTTCGAAGACATCATCATCCAAGGTGACCGTCGTCCTCATACGATGATACAGTGATGCAGTGATGCGGGTAAATCAAGGCATCTCTCGGCATTGAACGGCTTTCGCACGAACGTGCTCATGCCCGAGATGGACGGGCCGATCAGGACGACGAAAAAAGTTCGGGAATGGGCGTTTCATCGCTTTGCTAAAGTAAAGACTCCCATTTGCGTCGGCGAACCGACTGCCGGATCCTCCGGGCCGACGGGCAGGAAGCGCACGTGGTAGCAGAAGCGCGTGGCAACGCCATTCGCCCAGGCCTGAAACTCCGGTCGCGTCCATTCGAAGCGATGGTCACGATGACGGAATTTTCCGGCGGGCAGCGTTTCCAACTTCACGTTGTATTCGCGGTTGGGCGTGGTGATGACGATGGACTTCGGCTTGGCGCACTCGAACAGCACACGCTCGAACGCGGCCAATCGCGCCGCGTCCAGATGTTCGATGACCTCCACCACCGCGGCGGCATCAAAGCCAGCCAGCCGTTGATCGCGGTAGCTGAGCGAGCCATGCAACAAACGGAGGCGCTCCTTCTGATTGGGTGGAAGGCGGTCGTAATGCAAACGGTCACGGGCGATTTCCAGCGCCCGGTGTGAAACATCCAGGCCGACGATTTCGGTGAACTGCTTTTCCTTGAGCAGCGACTGAAGCAGGCGTCCTTCGCCACAGCCCAAGTCGAGTACGCGCGCCGCGCCAGTGCTTTTCAACGTTGCCAACACTGCGCCCAGACGCTGTTCGTTGAGATTGATCTTCTGCTCGACGGCTTCTTCTTCAAGCGCGTTGTTTTCGGCAACTTCGTCGGGATTGGGTTCGCTCTCTTCAACCAGTTGGGCAAGCGCGTCATCCACGAGGCTGCGTTGGTGCTTCAGATAGCGGCGCGTGATGATTTCCCGTTCCGGGTGCGACGCCAGCCAGCCTTCTCCATGACGCAAGAGTTTCTCCACTTCGTCATCGCCAACCCAATAGTGCTTGTCGTTGTCCAGCACCGGCACGAGCACGTAAAGATGCGAGAGCAGTTGCTGCAAGGGCACACGCGCGGACAACTCAACGTGGAAGTATGAGCTTTCACCCCAGTCAGGGAATTTGTCATCCAACGGCAAACGGCGCGCGGACACGGTGTAACCCAGCGGTTCGAAAAGTTTCCGTAAGAATTCCTCACCGCCGCGGCAGGGCAACGCGGAGAAGGCAGCGCATAAGGGCAACGAGGTTTCTACGAGTTCAGGACGCTCTTTGCTTTTGCCTGCCAGTGCGCTGCCAAAAACTTCGGCAATGGCGACACTCAAGAACGAGGAGGCGGCATAAGGTCGATCATTGACGTACTGTTCCAAGGCGCCGCCTTCGCCCGCGGGACCACGGCGATTCCGCACCAGCCCGACCGGATCAACCTCAACCAGCAATGCGACCGTGCATCGCTCAGGCGCAGCTTCGGGATAAAAGACCTGGGCTTTGCCAAACGAAAGACGGAATGACTGCGGACGCGCCGGATTCTTGCGGAGCAGGAAACCCAGGTCGGTCGCGGCCTCGTGCGTGGAGGTCAACGTCAGCAGCATGAATCAGGCTACGGATTCGCGATGTTGTTGGCCATTCCGAATCCCCATTGGCCCGCCCTTACAGCGTTTGGAATCTTTTCGACGATGAACCCAGGGCAAGCGATCCAAGCTCTGAAAGGGCGAAAGCATTCTGTCGGCGGTTCAGCCCGCAACAAGCCGTTGGCCGGCGACAAATCATAAATCCAAAAAAGATGCAGTTGACCATTTTGTAGCAGTAGTGCATATACACATTGCCATGCCGAAAGACCTGGATATGGCGGCGGCGGAAAACTGTGTGTGCTTCAATCTGCGTTGGGTGACGCGGGTCGTGACGCAGTTTTATGACGCGGAGATTCGGCGCCACGGCCTCCGCCCGACCCAGGGAACGATCCTGGCGTCTTTGCAGGCTAAGGACAGTTGGAGCATGGCGGACTTAAGTGATTGGCTAGGCATGGAGCGCACCACGCTCGTGCGGAATCTCCGTCCCTTGCAACGGGAAGGTTTCGTGAATGTCGGCGGCGGCGGGCGCGGTAGTTTGGTGGAACTCTCCATCACGGCCAAGGGCCGGAAGCAGGTTGAGAAACTTATGCCGGCCTGGAAGTCCGCTCAAATCGCCGTGGTCAAAACGCTCGGCGAAAAGCGTTGGTCGGCTATTCTCTCGGATCTCGAAGCGGCAGCGTTGGCTCTGAACAAGAAATAACCCCTGAATCCCCTCAAAGGCGATAAACTAGAATCATTTTGTGTATATGCACACTACCTTCAAAAACAAAACTGCCTTGGTCACTGGCGTTTCGTCTGGCATCGGTCGGGAAATTGCGCAACTGCTGGCGGCGCACGGCACGCGAGTGTTCGGCACGGTGCGTGATCCGAAGTCAAAGAATCTCAACTGGCTTGAAGGATGAACTCCCCAGTCCATGAGCATCCGACGGTTGCGGCACATCGCAGAGGGCTTGCGTCGGAAAAAATAACTGAACCGCTGGATGCGGCGTGGCTGCGGCAGTTGTGTCTCAACGCGGGCGCCGATGACGTTGGTTTTGTGGAATTGGATCGTCCGGCATTGGCGGATGAACGCCCGCACATTGAGCGCGCCTTCCCGCACGCGCGCAGTCTCATCAGTATTGTGCTGCGGATGAATCGTGACAATGTTCGCAGCCCGGCGCGTTCGGTTGCCAACTCGGAATTTCACCACACGGGCGACGAGGTCAACGCCGTGGCGCGGCGCATCACGGCGGAGTTGGAGCGTGCGGGGATTCGCGCGCTGAATCCGCCGATGGGGTTTCCCATGGAGGCGGATCGTTGGATGACGGAACGCCTATGGGTGGTGGCGCACAAGCCGGTTGCGGTCGCAGCAGGGCTGGGACACATGGGCATTCATCGCAACGTCATTCATCCGCGCTTCGGCAATTTCATTTTGCTCGGCACGATTCTCGTCGGCGCGGAAATCAGCGCGTATTCGCAGGAACTGGATTACAACCCGTGCCTGGAATGCAAACTGTGCGTGGCGGCGTGTCCGGTCGGGGCGATTGGCGCGGACGGTGCATTCAATTTCTCGTCGTGCTACACGCACAATTACCGCGAGTTCATGGGCGGGTTCGCCGACTGGGTGGAAACCGTCGTCGACAGCCGCGACGGAAAAGATTACCGGCGGCGCGTGAAGGATTCGGAAAGCGTCTCGGTCTGGCAGAGCTTGAGCTTCGGGGCAAATTACAAAGCGGCTTATTGCATGGCCGTGTGTCCGGCGGGCGAGAATGTCATCGGGCCTTACCTCGCGTCGAAAAAGACTTTCGCTGACGAAATCATGCGTCCGCTGCTGGCGAAGCACGAACCGGTGTATGTCATTCCCGGCTCGGACGCGGAAGCGCACGTCGTGAAACGTCATCCGCACAAAACCGTGCGGCATGTCCGAGGCTCCTTGCGCCCGCGCCGCATCGCCGCGTTGCTGGAAGGGATGAAAAATACCTTTCAACGGAACGCCGCCGGAACATTGGACGCTGTTTATCACTTCGTTTTCACCGGCAGCGAGGCGACCGAAGCAACGGTAACAATTCGCGGGGGAAAACTGATGGTGGAAAAGGGATTGCTTGGCGAACCGGACATAAAAGTTACCGCCGATTCGGAAACGTGGCTGGGATTTCTCGCGAGCGAACGGAACCTTTTGTGGGCGTTGCTCACCCGCCGCGTCCGGCTGCGGGGCAATCCAAAGTGGCTGCTCGCCTTCAAGCGCTGTTTTCCAACGACGACGCGGCGTTGAGTGATTACGCACAGCCCATCGTGAACGAACTGCGCGCGACCAGGGTGCGCGTGAATTCCGATTTCAGAGCGTCGCCGTTCAACGCGAAGATTTCTATCGCGGAAAAATGGCGCGTCCACACGATGCTTTTCATCCGCCGCAACGACATGGAAGCGGGCAACGTCTACGAGCGCCTCCACCACGGCGACCCGCAAGGCGCAAAGCCGCAGGCGGAGGTCATCACGCAGATTCTGGCCCGTATCAAGGACCGGAAGGCGCGATCAAATCCTGAGAGCAAACAGCCCGCTGGATTTCTCCGGCGGGCCGTTTTGGTCTCGCAATTCGCTTACTCGTGGATGACGCGTTCGATGCGCCTGTCCGGCACCAGCCACATCAACGCTACGAAGACGTAGAGGCTGCCGGCCAGCCACGGTTGGATGAAGGAAAGCCCGATTGCGGCGGCGTCGAGTACCGGCGAGAGCTTGCCGTAAAGCGCCGTGGGCAGCGACGTGAAATGAGTTTCGCCCATCCAGCCGGTGACGAACGGAAACAGCGAAAGCCAGAACAACGGATGCAGATTTGCTCAGAGAATACCGCCCTTCACGCGGCGACAGGCTTTGAGCGAGGCGTTCAGGCACTTTCTCTCTCAGTTTACCACTCACCCGGGGCAAAATCGGGTACTGGAGCGGCAAAAACCTCAAGGTTACAGGGGGTTTTGATTGGCTCCAGAGGTAGGGCTCGCGCCTGTCCGATGCAATTTTCGAGGTCATTCTTCGCTGTTTTCGGCCTGAATCAATCAAAATCCGCCACCGCTCGCGCCCGCTCATGCACTGCTTTTCCCTGGCAATTCCCCTGACACTACTTTCGTGACCTCGTGGCGCCCGGGGATCGGTCTCTCTCCCTTCTGTGTTGCCCACGCTCCCACGCTCCGCGGCGGGCTGTTTTCGGAAGTCCCGATGGAGACGAGATTACGTGATTCCTGGGGGCAGAGATTTCTCGCCTCGAAGAATGGTTTACCTCAGCCTGCTTCCCTCAATGGCCCTTGGCCGAGGCACCCCTTTGGGCATCGTGGGATTCACCGCGATGTTGGCTTCCTTTTCGCTTGGCGCGGCCTCAATCCCCGATGATGCGATCATCGTGGATTCGACGCCGGACACGGGATTCGGCGAAGCGATTGCGGGCCTGGGCGACGTCAATGGCGACGGATTTGCCGATTTCGCAGTGGGAGCGCCTCGTTCGAAGATCCCCAGTGGCGGCCAAGGAGAGGTGCGTGTGTACCTCGGAAGCGCCTCAGGCATTGCCGAAACGCCAACGCAAGTGCTCCGGTCTTCCGCCAACCTTCAAGGATTTGGATGCCGAGTGGCCGGAGGAGATTGGGATCGCGACGGCTTCGGGGATGCAATGATCCTGACAACTTCTCCACAGGGGACCGATGGCTTCATCGTGTCCATATCCGTTTCACGCGGCTCACCAGCAGGCCTTCAGGCTCCGACGGAGGTCTTCCAAAGGAAAAGCTCGAGCGGCCCCGCCGGATTCGGCCTGATTGGCGATGTTAACGGGGATGGGTTTCCGGAACTTGCCTTAGGCCTTCCCTACGTTGGTGACGACGCAGGCGAAGTTCTGATTTTCCATGGAGGATCGGTTCTGCGATGGAACGCACCGACCACCACACTCCTGCCCAACCAAAGCCGCACCGCCTTCGGTTTCTTTGGCCAAGGCCAGAGCGATTTTAATCGAGATGGATACGCCGATTTGCTGGTGGGATCCATTCATCACCGGAATCCTGGAGTAAACAGCGGACGCGCTCAGCTTTTCCTCGGATCTCCGTTGGGTTTGTTAACCAACGTCGTATGGACGGCAACCTATCCATTAAAAGCGCGTCCCCACATTGACGACGACCATGACCACTATTTCGGCGGTGTCATCGTCGTGGACGACTTTAATCAGGACGGATTGAGCGATGTGGTCATCACGGCTGCCTTCGCCGAGCAGAACGATCCGGACGAAGGACTCATCTTTTGCTTCTACGGAATTGAGCGCGCTCCGGGCCTTCCCCAGCAATTCGATTGGATGGTCCAAGCCAACCGCCCCAATGCGGTGCTGGGCCTGACGGCGGAACGGGCAGGCGATGTCAATGGCGACGGTTATCCCGATCTCCTCCTGGGAGCTCCTGACTTTGGGAACCGTCAATTACGGGAAGGTCTGGCCGCGGTTTTCCTCGGCTCTCCTCGGGGTTTCTCCAGGGAACCTGCCTGGACCCTGGAAAGTCAGGATACACACTGCCGATTGGGGAATTCCGGAGCGGGCGTGGGAGATCTTAACGGCGACGGGTTCGACGATCTGGTGATCTCGCAAGTGGACCCAGGGGTTGCCCCCGCTAAGTCGGGCTGGATTCGCGTCATTTACGGTTCTCCCTCCGGCCCTCGCCAATCCACCCATGTCACGCTCGGAAAACCTGTGTTCCAATGGTTGGCGGAGGAATGGCGGCGGCTGACTCTGACGACGCAGAGCGCGGTCGGCACCATTGCTCTGGCGCTCCTGGCCTTTATCGGGTTCATGGGGCGACGAACTTGGAAGAAGCGCACAGTGATTCTGGTGGAGAAGCGCGAACGCGAGTCCGTCGCCGCGGAACGTGAACGGATTGCCCGTAATCTTCATGACGAAGTGGGTTCTCGAATTAGTCGCATCCATCTCATCGCCGAACATGTGGCTAAGAATCCTGACGGCAGCCTTCGAACCTTCTCCGATGCCATAACCCATGAGGCCAACGACCTACGGAGCGCCATGGAGCAAGTCGCCTCTTCACTGGCTCCAGACGCCAGGTCGAGCGACCAACTTGTGCAGAGCTTGAGCCGGCACGCGGCCAACTTTTTTACCGGCACATCAGTTCGGTGTTTTCAGGAACTGCCACAAGATCTGCCTCGTTTCGAGTTGCCCGCAGAAGTCTGTTCTGAACTTTTCCCCTGTGTGCGTGAAGCTCTAGCCAACGTACTCCGGCATTCGAAAGCCTCCGAAGTTTGGCTTCGGGTTCGCTCGGAAGAAGGGCGCTTTGTTGTGAATATCGCTGATAACGGCGTGGGGTTTTCGACCGACGCTGTGTCTCGGGGAAACGGGCTTCGGAATTTCCAGTTCAGAATGAACCAAGTCGGTGGGACCGCCAGCATCGAGAGCGCGCCAGCGCAAGGAACTCGGGTTGTCTTCTCCGTTCCGGCGCCAAAGAATCGCAACGGTGACGCCCGCGTGGCCGTTTTGCCGGAGCCTCACCACCAACACCCCGCCACGACATGACGCTAATTTCTAAACAGCCGAAGCCACTCCGCGTGCTCATCATTGAAGACGACCGAACGACTTCGCGCGAAATCGCCAGCCTGATTGAGGCGGAACCTGCGTTGTCCTTAATTGGACGCGCTTCAGGACTGAAGGCCGCTCGAAAAATGATCTCCACCGAGCAGCCGGACATCATCCTGTATGACTTGGTCCTCCAAGGAGTCGAGCGCAGCCGGGAGATTGCCGACGTCAAAGCGCTTGCGCCCCAAGCGACGGTATTGGTGCTCACCGCCTACGAAGAGACTGATCGCATACTTCGGGCGCTTTGCTTTGGGGCCGACGGTTACCTTCTGAAGTCGGACCGCTCGTGCGCACTCACTGACGCCATTCTTAAAGCCGAGGAATTTGGTTCAAAGTTCTCGCCAGCGATTGCCTTTGCCATCTGTCGCCATTTCCAAGCCATCGGTTCAGAAATTCGCGGATCAAGTTTGGACCATTTGTCCGACCGCGAGTTGGAAGTTCTGAATTGGCTCACTCAAGGTTTGACGAACAAAGAGGTCGCCAAAAAACTGGGAGTGACCGTATCGGCCATCAAGAAGCACCTCGAATCGATCTGCAAAAAACTGCGAGTGAAGAACCGAACGCAGGCGGCCGTCCGGTTTCGTCTCTGGCCGTCCTGGCTTAGAGCCTGTCAGGGACTTT
>DLVS01000234.1 GCA_003445095.1 Verrucomicrobiales bacterium | reverse complement strand
AACCCCTTTCGTAACACCCTCTTCTACTTCACCGGCATTATCGGATCACCCTCGTCCCCAACCATACTTACCGGCTCTCGGAAAGGGTTTGGACACGATTCCTGGATCGCCTTGGCGTCGCCTATACCAGTTTGGGGATGCTCCCGCGGCGACTCGAAGGCTTCGCCCTGTCCCTCAGCAACGGACGATTCTTCAAACACCGGATCGCCGAGCGGGCTCGCGCTCGAGGACTCCGTATCGTTTGGTCGAGCGAAATGATGTGGCACTATCCGGGCGAGGAAGAGGCTGTGCGCGCCGGCCTGGTGGACAAGGTGCTTTATGTTTCGGAATTACAGCGGCGCGTTTTGTCGAAGGGCTATCGGGGCCTGCCGGGCCATGTGACTGGAAACTATATCGATCCTCGACAGTTCCCCTTCCAGGAACGGCGGCTTGGCACCTTCACCATCGGTCGTCTCTCGCGCGCCGATCCGGCGAAGTATCCAGAAGACTTCCCAGTTTTTTATGAATGTCTTGGCCTTCCCGACACCCGGTTCCGAGTGATGGCTTGGTCGGATGACCTGCGGAAGAAATACCGCTGGCATCGTTTCGACGACCGCTGGGACCTGCTGGAAAGTATGGCGGAGACCCAACTGCGCTTTCTCTACAGTCTCGACTTATTCGTGTATCCGCTGGGACACCTCTTTCGAGAATCTTGGGGACGATCGACGGTCGAAGCGATGTTGACGGGGGCAGTGCCGCTGGTACCCCGTGGTCATCATCTCGAGAACTTGATGGTCCACGGGGAGTCGGGATTTATCTGCGACGATATCCGCGACTACCAGGAACAGGCACAGCGGCTTCGCCTTGATTTCGACTATCGCCGGCGTATTGCGCGACAATGCCGGGACCACGCGGAGCACGAGTTGTGCAATGCCGCTCAGCATCTCAAGGTCTGGCAGGAGGTATTCCAATGAAAGACCGCTATTGCTACTGGTCGGTCGTGGACGGTCCCTACGCGCCAATGATGGCCAGCGTCGTAGAATCCGCTCGCCGAGTTGGGGTGTTCAAGGAGTTCCATGTCTGGACAAACGAACCAGTCGCCGGGGCGGTCTGCCATCGCGTGAAACGTTTCAGCAAGAAGAACTATCTGTTCAAACTCCGATTTCTTCGCGATGAGGTTCGCCGCCTGCCGTTCGAATATTTCGTTTGGTTGGATGCGGATTCATGGTTTGTCCGGGGTCCGGGGGATGTCTTGCGTGCGCTGCAAGGAGCGCCCGTCCATTCTAGCTTAGAGAGTGACGCCTGCTGCCCGCGCAACGTCCGGCCGGATTGGTGGGGCTGCTCGCTTAAGAATTACGCAATCCTCATGCGTTTCCGCGGAGTTCACAGCCACGCGATCTACAATGTGAACGCTGGCTTTTGGATCGTTCACCGCGATGCCATCGACACCTTCTGCGACCTATGCTTTGACTTCTGGTTCTTTTGCAAGAAGGCCGGCTACGTGTTTACCGAGGAGGCCCCGCTCGCCTACGCGACTCACATGCTTTGCGGCGATCCGTATCGCCACTCGCTCAGAAACCTTCCAGATCTTTGGGCCTCGGACTGGACGGGAGTTTACCAGGACCGTTTGCCCGACGGAAAGCCATGGGAATTCGTGGACTATTTCAGTGAAGAAACCTTCCCCGTCAACCCCGCGATTGTGCACGCGATGCGCAGCAAGGAGGTCCTCGTGCGCCGGGCGTTGGCCGCGAACCGACCAGGTCCTCCGACCCGTTCGGGTGGTGCTCGACGACGCCGATCCACGGCCTTGAAGGTCACAGCCTGACGGCGCTACCGTCTCGAAGTCCCCATGCGAAAAGTCCTCTATGTATTCAGTGTGCTCAGTGACCAGGACGTCGACTGGTTGACGTCCAACGGACACCCGCGAAAGCTCATCGTGGGAGAGGTGCTGGTTCATGAAGGGAGGGCGCTCGACTCGTTGTACGTCGTGCTGGACGGTCACCTCGCTATCACTATGGCCGCTCATAGCGGCGGGCCGGTGGCTCGTTCCATAACGGGCGAGGTGATTGGCGAAATCTCTTTTGTAGACAGTCGGCCTCCGATCGCGTCGGTCGTCGCGGAAACGCCTTGTACCGTCCTCGGCATTTCACAAGCGCTCGTGGCCGAACGACTCCGCAAGGATGAGTCCTTCGGAGCCCGGTTTTATCGAGCGATGGCTCTGACGCTCGCCCATCGGCTCCGCAAGACGATGATCATGGCCAACAGTCCGCCGGGTCCGGGCGACCATGGTGCGGACGAACTGGACGACAACATTCTCGACAACCTTCATCTCGCCGGTGGGCGCTTTGAGCGCATGGCGAAGCGGCTGTTGCACCGCTGAGTTCAATCGACCGATGACTCCGCGCGAGTCCTTGGAAGGATCGTCGCCGGCGTTCTGGCAGGTTGGGCAGGTTGGCCAGTAGGGCTAATCGAATTGCCATCGCCGCCCATTTAACCCATTTACGGACTCGGGAGGAATTGGAATTGCACCCGAGTCACGAGATCAACTACCTAAGGAAACTCCCGTCCGAAAGCGCCCATGAGCCCGCAGGACCGCATTTTTCGGCAAGCTGCCCTGGATAAGCTGGCTTCACCTGAGCAACTGGACCAGTTGATGCAGGTGATCACCCCGAAGGGTTGGCTCGCGCTGGCGGCGGCGGCGCTTCTTCTTGGGACGGCGACAGTGTGGTCGGTCCTGGGGCAGGTGGCGAACCGGGTCTATGGCCGTGGTATCCTGATTCGTCCCGGTGGGGTGCTGGTCGTCGCGACTCACGGAGAGGGTACGGTTAAAAACATTTTGGTTAAGCCCGGAGACGCGATTGCGGCCGGACAAGTTGTCGCCGAAATGTTTCAGCCCGAGTTAGAAATTCGCCGCCGCCAGGCCGAATTAGCCCAGCAACGGTTAGAAACCGAGCAGGCCGATCTGAAGAGCTACCACCAACGCGAACGAGAAGCCCAGGAGACGGATCTCGAGCGGCAGCGGGTACTCTACCAGCGGATTGTCGGAGACTACGAAAAGCAGGTGAGTGCGATGCAGCTTCGTGTCGCGGCGGGAATGAAGCTCAAGGAAGCGGGGATCGAGACGGAGTGGATGTTGCTCGACAGCCAAGCGGCTCTCCACCACGCCGAGCACGATCTCGCTCGCGTCCATCTCCAGTTGGAGCAACTGAACCTGACGTGGCTTCAGTCGGAGCAACGACGGCAGCAGGACTGGCTCGCGATGGAGCAGCGCGTCCAGGAGAATTTGCGCCAGCTCGAATGGGCCCGCAGCGTTTTCGCCCTCAATGCTCAGATCGTCAGCCAATATTCTGGCGAGGTCCTCGAAGTCGTGGCCAAGAAAGGCCAAGCGATCGGTGGAAACGCGCCGATCTTGAGCCTACAGGCCGATTCGGGCGCCCTGGAGGCACGTCTCTACCTCAGTTCCGCGGATGGGAAACTGGTCCGGACGAACATGGCGGTCCAGTTGAACCCGGTTTCCGTAAAGAAGGAGGAGTATGGCCTGTTGCTAGGCAGGGTTGCCGGGGTGTCCGCTTTTCCGGCAACTCCTCAGGCCATGCTGAGCCAGCTCGAGAACCCGACGTTAGTTAGCGAATTCACCCAAGGCGGTGCGCCGATCGAAGTCGTGGTTCAATTGGAACCGTCTGAAACCACACCTTCGGGTTTTGCCTGGTCCTCGGCGGACGGACCCCCAACCCCCCTAACCAGTGGCACCTACTGCAATGGAACGATCACCCTATCCCGCCGGGCGCCCATCACCCTGGTGCTGCCGATCCTCAGGAAGGAGGGAATGCCTTGAGTGCTGCCCGATCGCCGGCGATTTCCGTCTCGCGAACTGGTCCGCTTGCGGGGACTGGGAAGGTCGGAAAGGGAGCGGCATTTCGGAGCAGGTCCACCGCCGGCTAATGCGTTGAATCCTATGGCCACAGCCGACGGCACGCATTCGAAGCCAGCGCCAAAAGTAGGGGGGCGGGTGCGGACTCCGACGGTCCTCCAAATGGAGGCGGTGGAGTGTGGGGCGGCGGCGCTAGCCATCGTGTTGGGCTACCATGGACGTTTGGTGCCTCTGGAAGAACTGCGAGTGGCGTGCGGAGTCTCGCGCGATGGCAGCAAGGCGAGCAATGTCATCCGTGCAGCTGCCGGATTCGGATTGATTGGGCGCGGCTTCAGCAAGGAAGTGGACGAACTGCGCTCGTTTCCGTTGCCTTGCATCGTTTTCTGGAACTTCAACCACTTCGTCGTCCTTGAGGGTTTCGGTCGTAAGGGTGTTTATCTGAATGATCCGGCGTACGGGCCCCGAGTCGTCTCGCCGGCCGAGTTCGACCAGGGATTTACCGGAGTGGTGCTGACCTTTGAACCGGGCCCGGATTTTCGGCGCGCCGGGGAAAAGCCGAGCTTGTGGCGCGCCTTGCGCAGCCGGCTGGCGGGATCTGAGTCGGGACTCGCCTTTGTGATGTTGGCGGGCCTGGCGTTGGTGTTGCCGGGGCTCGTCGTCCCGACGTTCTCTCGTGTGTTTGTGGATGACGTCCTCGTGGGTGACCGAGAGGATTGGGTGCGCCCGCTGCTAATTGGTATCGCCCTCACCGCCGTGCTGCGAGCCGGGCTGGTCTGGTTACGGCAGACGTTCCTGATGCGCCTTCACGCCAAGCTGGCCGTCGCAATGGCAGGCAAGTTCTTCTGGCACGTCCTCCGATTGCCCGTGGAATTCTTCACTCAACGTTACGGCGGGGAAATCGGTGGACGAGTTCATATCAACAACCAACTCGCGGGGCTGCTGTCTGGTCAGTTGGCCGGTAATGCCGTCGACCTGCTCCTCGTCTTCGCTTACGCAGTGCTCATGCTCTGGTACGACGTCCCGCTGACCCTGGTGGGCATTGCCACTGCCGCCTTGAATATCGCCGCGCTGCGATATTTCTCGCGGCGACGCGTCGACGGCAGTCGCCGGCTTCGCCAGGAAGAGGGCAACCTCTCGGGAACGTCGATGAGCGGATTGCAAATGATGGAGACGCTCAAGGCCACCGGAATGGAATCGGACTTCTTCGCGCGCTGGTCCGGTTATCAAACCAAGGTCGTGAACATTCAGCAGCAACTTACCCTATATGACCAATATTTGAATATCGTTCCAGCCCTGCTGTCCGCTCTGAATACCGCCGTGATCTTGGTGGTAGGTGGTCTTTATATTATCGAGGGACGCATGACCATCGGAATGCTGGTGGCATTCCAGAGCCTGATGGCCAGCTTCACTGGGCCGTTCAACTCTCTGGTCAGCCTCGGGGGCGTGCTCCAGGACGTAGAAGGTTCGATGTCCCGGCTGGACGACGTGCTTCGGCATCGTCCCGATCCTCAGCTCGCTAACCTGCAGACGGCGGTTCCGGACGGGGCACGTCCGCGGCGGCTCGCCGGAAGTTTGGAATTGCGGGGAGTGACCTTCGGTTACAGTCGGTTGGACCCACCCCTCATCGAAGACTTGAGCTTGACCATTGCGCCGGGCCAACGGATCGCGCTCGTCGGCGGATCGGGCAGTGGGAAGTCCACGGTCTCCCGGCTCGTTTGTGGCTTATATCAGCCGTGGTCCGGCCAAATCCTTTTGGACGGTCGGCCCCGCGGAGATTACCCGCGGTCCACGTTGACCGGATCTTTGGCACTGGTGGACCAGGATATCTTCCTATTCGAGGGCACCGTAATGGAGAACCTGACCTTATGGGACAACTCCGTCGCAGAAGCCGAGGTGGTCCAGGCGTCGAAGGACAGTTGCATCCACGAAGATATTGCCGCCCGTCCTCGGGGTTACGACAGCCGCGTGGCCGAAGCGGGCGGCAATTTCAGCGGCGGCCAAAGGCAGCGCCTGGAGATCGCCCGCGCTCTCGCCGGGAATCCTTCCGTGCTGGTTCTCGACGAAGCGACCAGCGCGCTGGATCCGGTGACTGAAAAGATCATCGATGACAATCTGCGTCGGCGCGGATGCACCTGCCTCATTGTGGCGCATCGCTTGAGTACGATCCGGGATTGCGACGAGATAATTGTGCTCCAGCGGGGTAAAGTGATGCAGCGCGGCACCCACGAAGAACTCACCAGGACGGACGGTCCCTACGCCCATTTGATCAAATCGGAATGAACACCCCGAAGACCGATCCGTTGCCCACTCCGATGACGGTGCCGCCTGACTTGGTCGCTCGCGAAGGCATGGAAATCCCGGTCGGGGGTCACCATCCGTTTTGGGCCGATGAGGGGCGACACGCTTGGTATGTTGGGGCAGGCCACGCGGACTTATTCGCGGTGGACGGGGTGGAACCGTCGGGTGCGCGTCGTCACCTGCTCCGCGTCGCTGCCGGATCGGTCCTCTTCGACTGGACCCGAACCGTCGAACCCAATCTCCCGCGATTTTTGGCGCTGAGCAGCAACGACGCCCAAATTATTCGACTGCCGCTGGAACGGTTGCGTTCACTGGGCGCCGAGGAGTCCGGGCGCGAGTGGTTGCGCCGCTGGAGCGACGAGTGGGTGAATTCGGTCTATCGTGGTTTGGCTGCGGCGGCTGCGCCAACCACCGCATTGATTGCGCGCGGGGGTGACATCCTCAAAGCGGAACCAGGCGCGAGTGTCCGTCCGGATGACCGGGTCCTGTGGGCGGTGCTCGAGGGCGGCCGGGCACTGCTGGCGGGATTGCCGGAGCTGATCATCAGTGGCGACGGCGGTGCTTGGCCGGTGTCCCCAGCTGGTTGGCTGCAAGTGGAAGCGGGCGGCGAACTCCGATTCGAGCACACCGGGGATCGGCTGGGGCGAGAAGATTTCTGGGAGGATTGGTCGCGTTTCCATCACTTGGCGCACCGCTGGGCGGCCCGACGGCTCGTCGAAATGCGGGACTCGGAAACGGGGCGCCTGGCCGTCAAGAGTGAAGGGGAGATATCGGCGCAGACCAACGCCGTGAAACACCTTTCCCGGCTGCTCTTGCCGCAGGACCGACGGGACCTCGGCCCGGTCGAAATCGGGGATCCGCTGTTGGCCGCGGTACAGTTGGTGGCGGGCGACCTAGGCATTCCGATGTCCGAGATCGCGGCCGGTCCACGCTGGCGAAGCGGTGAGGATTTGTTCACCAGACTGACACGCCTGCCCCGGTTGCGGACCCGCCGCGTGGTGCTGCGTGGGGCGTGGTGGCGGCACGACAGCGGACCGCTGCTCGCGTTTCGTCAGGCCACTGCCGCGCCGGTGGCCGTGCTTCCACGAGCGGCGGCCCGCTACGAGGTGGTGGACCCCGCGGATGGATCCCGCACCCCGGTGGATGAGGCCGTGGGAGCGACCCTGAGCCCCTCCGCGTTCACGTTTTATCCCGGGTTCGCCGAACACGCACTCAAGGTTTGGGAGGTGTTCCGGTTCAGTTTCCAAGGGGTGCGCGGCGACCTGTTCTTAGTCGC
>DLVS01000405.1 GCA_003445095.1 Verrucomicrobiales bacterium | reverse complement strand
GACCGTCAAGACGGTGGAATCGCGGCTCTACCGTGCCCGCCAGCAACTACGTCGCCGGCTCACCCGGTGGCTCGCCGTGACTTGAAACTTTGCCAGCCGCCTCGGCGGCCAGTCGGTAAATTCAAAAACACCTGAACCGAAATGAAATCCCTCAGAATCCTCTCTACCTCCGTGATGGCTGGAGTCGCCGTCTTCCTCTTCGTCGGCTGCCAGTCCGACGAGCACCATGACCACGCCGGCCACACGCAGGGCTCGGCGGTCGCCAAGCCCTATCCGCTCGACAAGTGTATCGTCTCTGACGACGCCTTTGATCACGGCAAACCCGTCTTGTTTGTCTATCAGGGCCAGGAAATTAAACTGTGCTGTCAGGACTGTCGGAAGGACTTTGACACGGATCCTGCCAAGTACCTCAGCAAGCTCGCCGGGACCAAGTAACTTTTTTGGCCGTTACGCGTCGTGACGGCTTTTACACAAACACAATCAGTCACCCGAAAATGAAAACACCGAAGTTTCTTCTCATTGCCACGCTAGTCGCTGGTTTCACCTCCCTGGCTGTCCACGCCGATGACAAGGCCCACGGGCCAGATTCCCTGCCCACCGCCGCCGCCAAAGAGGAGAAAGCAAAGCCCTACCCGCTGGATTTTTGCGTGGTCTCGGACGAGAAGTTCGAAGGCAGCGACATGAAGCCTGTGGAAATGGTTTTCGAGGGGCAAACGATGAAGTTCTGCTGCAAGAGTTGCGTGAAGGACTTCAAGAAGGACCCCAAGAAGTTCCTCACCAAGCTTGATGAAGAGGTGAAAAAGAAAAAATGATCTTCGCCCACGCTTTCAATCACGCGCTGTGCCTGCGCTCCACCAAATCATGAAGCGCGCCCCCGGCCCTACGCCAGAAGCCGAACTCGCCGAGTTAAAATCGGCGCTCGACGAGCACGCCATCGTGGCCGTCACGAACGCTCAAGGGGAAATCACCTACGTAAACGACAAGTTTTGCGCCATTTCCAAATACTCCCGCGAAGAATTGCTGGGGCAGGACCACCGCATCATCAACTCCAAGCATCATCCCAAGGAGTTCATCCGCGAACTCTGGGTAACAATTGGTAACGGACAAGTCTGGCGTGGTGAAATCAAGAACCGGGCGAAGGACGGTTCGCACTATTGGGTGGACACGACCATCGTCCCGTTCCTCGACACAGCGGGAAAACCCCGCCAATACATCGCGATTCGTGCCGACATCACGGAGCGCAAACGGATGGAAGAGGCCATGCGCGACAGCGAGCAACGCCTTCGGGCCATCCTCGAAACGGCCGTCGAAGGCATCATTACCCTGGATGACGGCGCTCTCGTTGAGTCCATCAACCCTGCGGCCTGCAGCATGTTCGGCTACGCGCCTGAGGAAATTCTAGGACGAAACGTAAGCGTTCTCATGCTTTCACCGGATCAGAAGAATCACGACGCTGCTTTGGCCAATTACCTTCGGACGGGGCAGGCGACGAACATTGGCATCGGTCTCGAATTAGAGGGACAGCGCAAGAATGGAACGGTGTTCCCAATGGAGCTGTCGGTCAGCGAAGTCCGGCTCGGGGATGGGAGATTGTTCACGGCATTGGTCCGCGATATTTCCGTGCGCCGGGAGTTGGAGCAAGCCGTGGCGACCGCGAGCGAGCAGGAGCGGACGCGCATTGCGCGGGAGTTGCACGACGGACTCGGCCAGCAAATTGGCGGGCTGCTCTTCCTGATGAACGGGCTGTACCGCGACTTGCAGTCGGCGAACGCGCCTCAGGCCGAAACCGTCGGCCAACTCTGCACCGAACTTGGCACGGCACTGACGCAGGCGCGTCGTCTCGCTCATGATCTTTACGCAGTGCAGGCAACGCCGGAAGGATTGGTGGAGGGATTGGAAAACCTGGCCGAGCGAGTGAATGCAGAGCGCGACATCGCCTGCGCGTTCACGGGCGAGAAGACCGTTTTGGTGCAGAACCAGGCGGCGGCCAGTCACCTGTATCGCATCGCGCAAGAGGCGACGCACAACGCGCTCAAGCACAGCCAGGCCACGCGCATTGACATCGAACTGCGCCACTTGCCGCCGGGTCTGCAACTGAGCGTGCGCGACAACGGCGTCGGCTTCGGGGCCGCGCGCCCACTGCGCGGACTCGGCCTGCGCACGATGGAGCAGCGCGCCAGGTTAGTCGGCGGCCGGCTCAAAGTTCAGTCGCATCCCGCCGGCGGAGTCGAAGTCCTCTGCTCCGTGCCGAAAGCCGTGTTGGGACGAACCACCTCCAGCTAATGCCTCGGAAACTCACCCAGGCCGGATCAGCGGAGCGGAAGCGAATCCTGCTCGTGGACGACCATCCGCTCATGCGGCGCGGCCAGGCGGACCTGCTGAACCGCGAGCCGGATCTGGTCGTCTGCGGCGAGGCGGGTACCGCGCAGGAAGCGATGGAGGCCATCGCGAAGGTGAAGCCGGACCTGGTGCTTATGGACATGGGGCTGCCGGACAAGGACGGATTGGAGCTCACCAAGGACATTCAGGCGCTCCACCCCGGTCTGCCCGTGCTGGCGATGTCCATGCAGGACGAATCCCTCTTCGCGGCCCGCGTGTTGCGGGCCGGAGGACGCGGTTACGTGATGAAGCAGGAGGGCCCAGAGCGGCTCGCGGCCGCTATCCGCACGGTGTTGGGAGGCCAGGTCGCGCTCAGTCCGCGGATGTCGGCGAAACTGTTGGAATCTTTGGTAGGTCCAGCGCGCCAACCTAGTGGTGGCCCGGAAGAAAGGCTCTCCGACCGGGAACTGGAGGTACTCCGCTTATTCGGAGAAGGCTGGGGCACAAATGAAATCGGCAGCCGATTGCACCTCAGCCCAAAGACCGTTGACGTGCATCGCGGCCACATCAAGGAGAAGCTCGGCTTGAAGACCACTCCGGAGTTCATCCGCTTCGCCATCCGCTGGGTCGTGTCGCAGGGCGGACCCCAGGCGTAGTCGAATACTGCGCACACCTTCTGCTTCGGAAATCTGCTCCCTCATCGATTTCTCGATTTCCTCCCATGATTCGCACGGACCGGCCTATGGGGTGATAAGCATTTCCCCTATCCGCCGCGGCTTCCCAGCCCTACGTGCGGATGGCCGTCCTGCCGATGGGAGAAGGCCTTCTGATCGGCCATAGTGGATGCCGTGAACAGAACCGCCGCCCTAGAAAGCCCAGACGAGTCGGGCGTCTGGACGCATTCTTGGCCGAGGTCCAAGGTCCATGCAAGTTCAGTCCCCCTGGGGCGACATTTATGACGAGCAAAGTTTTCGTCATCGAGGACCATCCCCTAATGCGCCGAAGCCTTGTAGAGGCCATCGAGCGCGAACTCGACTTGACGGTCTGCGGCCAGGCGGAAGACGCGAAGGAAGCCTTTGCCGCCATCGTGTCGCTGCGTCCGGACGTCGTGCTAACGGACATTAAGCTGAAGTCATCGAGCGGCTTGGACCTGATCCGAGAGCTTCGCGCCCACTCGCTGATCTTGCCGATCATCGCAACGACCATGTTCGACGCGAAACGCACCGGGCCGATGGCGCTCGCGGCCGGGGCAACGAGCTTTGTAGCCAAGCAGGACGGACCCATTAGGCTGATTCAAGTCATTCGAGAGTCCCTAAACTGGGACGACGACCGCAATTCTCAGAAACGGTCTTCGGAAGAATGATTCCGCCGCTTTGAAGATTTTTCGGGCAAGGCAACTGCTTGCTACGAGGTAATAAACCAAAAAATGGAAGGGAATAGAAACATGAAGACTACAACCGCTAAGAGCCTCCTACTTGCCGGCATGGCATTCGCGACAGCACTGGCGCTTTGGCTGCCATTGACGGCCGCCGCCGCCGACGAAGCCAAGCCGATGAAGCCCATGAAGGGTGCCGAGCATCTGATCATGCTCCAGGGAATCGAAACCAAGCAGGATGCAGACGCCCTTAAGACGGATGACTCCGTCGCGATGGTGTGCGCCAAATGCAAGACCGTGTGGGTGACTCGCGTGAAGCAGGGGGTCAAGGGCGCGCAGATCTTGAACGAGCACGGCCAGCCAACTGAAATTATCGGCACTCATCCGTGCGCAGGGTGCAAATCGACCCTGACCGTCGTTGGCCACGCCAAGGGCGACATAACCGAGCTCAAGCACAGTTGCGGAGCTTGCGGTGCTGACTCCGCATTCTGCTGTGCCACCAAACCAGGCAGCGGGAAGACCAAAGGCATGGAGAAGGAGGCTAAATAACCTTCGTTCAAAGCATGTAAGCCCGGGCTAGGGAACAGCTGATGAAAGTCTAACCAATGGAGCCTGCCCCGCTGAGTGCTACCTTAGGCACAGCCAGGCAGGCTCCCTTCCCAACCCCGCCCAGGCGGGGTCGACTTGGCACCTTAGGACTCCGCTCCGCGAAGTGGCGACGGGATATCCAAGGCCCCTAAGAACGAGTAGCTCCCGATGGGCGGCGCTAAATGCAATCCAATCCTTCAGTCGGAGAGAGGGTGTGGGAGTGAACTTGCCCACGACATCCTCGTCGCACCATGGGGGGGTTCCGCGGCGCCTGGGGCCTGCAATGCTCGCAGTGGTATCACTCCTCACGGGCTGCGTGGGGATACCGACGGAAGGCGAGAAACGGGCGCGGCAGGATCGGGAATCGGTCGGACAAGCTTATCGTCCAGCCGGCGAGCGGCCAGCCCTGCCAACGCTGACTACCAACGCGCCGCTCCATGATTTTCTGCTCTTCGCAATGCTCAATCAGCCGAAAATTGAAGCGGCTTACTTCGAGTGGGATGCATCCGTGCGGCGCATCACCGTGGAACGCTCGCTGCCTGACCCCCGACTAACGTTTCAGAGCGACATTGCGGACGCCGTCATGTCCGCGGTACCTGGGCTGATGATGGAGTTTCCTGGCCCGGGCAAATTGAAGTGGGCAGCGAATGTCGCGTCGGCGGAGAGCGAGGCGAGATACTTCGTCTTTGAAAACGCCGTGCTACAGACCGCCTTCACCCTGAAGAAGTCCTACTACGAACTCTACTTCCTGGACGCGAGAGTGAACGTGAATCGGGAAACCCTCGAGCTTGTGGGAGAAATTGAAACGCTGGCGCGCATTCAGAACGACGTCGGGAAAGTTACGTTGCAGGATGTGTTGCGCACCCAGATCGAACAGGAGCGGATCACCACCGAGATCGCCAATCTCGAAGATTCGCGGAATCCGCTGCTCGCCCAGTTCAAGGCGGCGCTCGGACTCAAATCCGAAGATGTCACGCCGCCGGTTCCCGAGCAGTTTGAAACCACGTCGCTCGATCTCACTTCGGACAAGCTCATCGCCACCGCCTTTGAGCGTAATCCACGTTTGAAGGCCATGGAAGCCGAGGTGCGCCGCGCCGATGCCGCGGTACGGCTGGCTTACAAGGCGCGCGTGCCTGACTTCACCGTGGGTTTCGAGTTCGATGCAAAGGCGTCGCCAATTTTCGTGACGCCGCAACTCGGCGTAAA
>DLVS01000051.1 GCA_003445095.1 Verrucomicrobiales bacterium | reverse complement strand
GGCCTGCTCAGCACTTCGGGGTAATAAGGTGGCAGCCATGGCGAAATTGGTGCCCGAATCCCGAAAGCGATCAGTGTTGTTCGCGGCGAGTGCCTCATACCACGTGGACCATCCCCGACCCAGGTTTAGTGGCCCGGCAATTTCCGGCGGAGGCGCATTGGTGAGGCCGTCGGCAAATTGGGCGCTGGCGAGAGCGAGCAAAGCCAGAGCGTCCGGCGCAGAATTGGTCAAACCACCCAGGGCGACGAATTGCCGGAACAAGGTTTGCCCGAGCCGTAAGCGCACCGCCGCGTTGCCTGGATCAGCGGGGTGGCCCGTCAGGTACGCCTGCAGAGTGCCTCGCGCGCTGGCCAAATCATCGCGGGCAAGGGAAGCATCGGCCAAGGCGAGCGCGGCCTCCAGTTGACGCGCGACCGGGACGCGATCCGCGAGGTTGCGAGTAAATGCCGCACGCGCCTCGTCCGGCTTCCCAGCCCGGGTCCACATTCGGCCGGCCAATGCCGCCGCCTCCGCCCGCCGTTCCACCGAACCTTCCTCGCCGAGGGTCTGTCCCCACGCCTCCGCTGCCTGCGCCGCCGCTTCCCAGTGACCAGCGCCTTCCTCGACCACCGCCAGCAATTGCCAACGCGCCGCGATCTCGGCCGGGGTTTTGGCGAATGGCGCCGCTTGATTCAGGACCGCCGTCGCTTCCGTCCACTTGGACTCCGCCCGCAAGGCCTCTGCCTTCACGATCAATCCGGAAAAGAGCACCCCGGGCTCAATTCCCGCCGCCAGTCGTTTGGCGAACGGACCGTCAGGCTCCTCCAAAACTCGCAAAGCGCCCGCTCGGTCGCCCAGGTTCAATCGCGCCTGTGCCTCGCGCACGGCGGCGATGCCCGAACGCGGCGCCTCGGGATTTGCCTTGATGAAGTCCGCAAAAGCCGTCGCGGAGTTGGTCCAGTCGCTCAGCCAAAAGGCCAACTCAGCCTGGGCGAACTGGCGAAGCCGCACGGCGTCCCGGAGCAGCGGCGATTGCGGGAACTTCGCCTCAAATTCCGCTAGGCTTTGCGCCGCTCGGGCCCATTGACCCAAATCGAAATCCCTAACGGAAGAGTCAAAAGCGAGTTGTTCGGCGGGTTCCGCTCCAGATAACGGCGTCAGCCAACAGACGTAAACCAAAACGCAACAGAATATCCACGCAACGCGCCCACGGAGCGGCCGGGCTTTCGTCGAATCATATCCCCGATGGGTCTTTTGTCCTTCCATTGAATTCAACGGCATCCCTCTGCACCCAAAGCCAGGCGCCGTCACGCCCTACTTCACGCGAGGATTCCCACGCGCGCGAGCCTCGAAATTCCTCAGGCCCGCGACTGTAGCCGCGGACGTGAGTCCGTGGAAGTAGGGCAGTCTGACGACCGCCACCAACTTACGTTGGCGGCTACGGCAATTGTCGCGGTCACCTCCGACTCACACCACCAACCGCTGCACCACGTCGCCTCGCACATCCGTCAGCCGAAAATCGCGCCCCTGAAAGCGGTAGGTCAGCCGCTCGTGATCAAGGCCGAACAGATGCAGGATCGTGGCGTGGAGATCATTCACGTGGACCGGCTCCCGCGTGACATTCCAACCCACTTCGTCGGTTTCGCCAATCACTTGACCGCCGCGCACGCCGCCGCCCGCGAGCCACACACTGAACGCAAATGGATGATGATCGCGCCCCGAGACTCGCCCATCGAAGCTCGGACGATTCTCTCCCAAAGGAGTCCGCCCGAATTCGCTGGCCCAAACGACCAACGTTTCGTCGAGCAATCCCCGTTGCTTGAGATCTTGTAACAACGCCGCCACCGGTTGATCGACGACCCGACAATTGTAAACGAGGTCGTTGTCGAGATCGTTGTGGTGGTCCCATGACGCATGATGAATCGCCACGAACCGAACGCCCCGCTCCACCATCCGTCGAGCGAGCAGGCAATTCCGCGAGAACGTCTGAAATGCATCGCCGCTGCCGCCGCGCTGGGTCGTCAGGCCGCCGGCCTCCCGATCAACCCCGTACTCCGAAAGCGTGGTCGCCGATTCACCCGCGAAGCTGGTCAGCTCTGGCGCGGCCACTTGCATCCTCGCCGCCAACTCATAATTAGCAATTCGAGCCGCGATTTCCGGGTCCCCTACCACCTTTTGTCGGAGCGCATTCAGATCCCGCAGCGCATCCAATCCGTAATGTCGAGCCTCCGCGCTCAAACCGGCCGGACTATTCAAATCCTGCACCGGCTCGCCTCGAGAACGGAACATCACGCCAGAAAAGTTCGAGGGCAGGAAACCACTTTGAAACATGGTGTTTCCACCACTCGGTGCCCGCCCCGCCGTCAACACCACGTAGCCCGGCAGGTTCTGCGAAGGACTCCCTAACGCGTAATTGACCCACGACCCAACACTCGGCCGCCCGAGCATCATTGAACCGCAATACATCAACAGCTCGCCAGGATGATGGTTGAATGCCTCTGTGTGCATCGAGCGCACCAGCGCCAGATCATCGGCGCAGGATCCGATCCGCGGCAGCAGTTGGCTCATCTCGAGCCCGCTTTGTCCGTACCGACGAAACGGATGCGGTGAACCCATCAACACCGCACTGTCTTTCTGCAGGAACGCGAACCGCACATTCTTCGTCAGCGATTCAGGCAACTTTTGACCGTTCAACTCTTTGAGCTTGGGTTTCGGATCGAAGAGGTCGAGCTGACTGACGCCGCCCTCCATGTACAGAAAAATGCAATTCTTGGCCCGAGGTGCGAAGTGCGGTCCGACCGCCGACAATGCTTGAGAAGGAGAGCCCGTCCCGGATGCCGCCAGCAGCCGGTCCGCTCCGAGCAGCGACGCCAGGGCCACTCCGCCAATCCCCCGGGAAGTACTCACGAGGAAGTCGCGGCGCGTCAGTTGAATAGCGTCGTCGTTCATTCGCGGTTCTGAAATTCGTCGAGATTCAAGAGCGTCTGAGCCACCACGAAAAGGGCTTCGGATGGCGATCTTGTGTGCACGTTCGCAAAGAGCTTTTCGAGGCGAGTCTGTTCGGCGGCCAACGGCACGCGCCCGAAACATAAGCGGAACGCCCATTGAATTTGCTCGCTTGTATCACTCCTGCATTCTCGGACGACTCGGTCGGCCAACGCCCACGCTGCGTCAGCGAAGGTAGCATTGTTGAGCAAGGTCAGCGCTTGGAGCGCATTGTTCGACCGATCCCGACGCGTGCAGGCTTCGTTCGGATTGGCTTGGTCGAAGGTCGGCAACAACGGATGCGCCACGGTCCGTTGAGAGAAAATGTAGAGGCTGCGGCGTTGGAGCACGGGACCGCTATCGTCGGTCCAACTCCACGCCCCGGCCGTTCCCAGCCACTTGACGTCAGCCGGCATCGGTGGACGAAAGCTGCGACCGCCCACTGACGATTCCAGCGTGCCGGAGACTTCCAGCGCGCTATCGCGAAGGATCTCCGCTTCAAGACGGATTCGATTCTGGCGCGCGAGCCAACGGTTCTGCGGATCTCGTTCCGCGAGTTCCGGGCGCGCGAACGAAGCCTGGCGGTAGGTCGAAGAGTTTAGAATCAGCCGCAGCACATGCTTCCGACTCCATCCCGAAGCCACAAACTCGCGAGCGAGCCAATCGAGCAGTTTCGGATGCGACGGAGGTTCCCCGCGGACTCCGAAGTCTTCCGTGGTGGCCACGAGACCGCGTCCGAAGAGGTGAAGCCACAGTTGATTCACCGCCACTCGTGCCGTTAGTGGATTCTCCGCCGAAACCAGCCATTGGGCTAGATCGAGGCGTGTCGGCCGTTGATCGGACGCCGAATTGGATTGGAGGGATTGAGCCTCGTTCGCTTCCGTCAGCTTCAGCGCGTCGTGGCTCACCGCGGATAGGAACGCCGGCCGGACCTCCTCGCCCGTGCGCAAGAAATCGCCTCGGACATGGACAAATGTTTGCGGCGCTTTGGGGCGCTCGCGAAAGGAGTACGCCTTCACGCCGGGCTCGACGTCGACCTCACATTCCTCCGCCCCATCGAAGAAAGCATACATCTGATAGAACTCGCGCTGGCTGACCGGGTCGTACTTGTGGGAATGGCATTCGGCGCACCCAAGCGTCAGGCCCAGCCAGACCAGGCCGGTCGTGGCGACACGATCTACTTTCGCTTTCACGGCAAACTCGGCGGCGTCCACTCCGTCTTCATGGTTGCTAAGGGTTAACCGATGAAATCCTGACGCGACCCGCTGGTCCGACGTCGCGTTCGGCAACAAATCACCAGCCAGTTGTTCCACGGTGAACTGGTCGAATGGCTGATCACGGTTGAATGAACGAATGACCCAGTCGCGATAAACCCAGGCCCACGGGCGTTCTCGATCAATCTGGTAACCGCTCGTATCGGCGTACCGCGCGAGGTCAAGCCAATGCCGCCCCCAACGCTCTCCAAAATGCGGCGACGCCAGCAGTTGCTCGACGTGTTTCGCATAGGCGTCCGGCGTCGAATCGGCCATGAAGGCGTCCACCTCTTCCGGGGTCGGGGGCACCCCGATCAAATCCAGGCACAGTCGCCGCAGCAGTGTCGGCCGATCCGCTTCCGCGGAGGGAGCGACCCGTTCGCGTTCCAGCTTCGCGAGCACAAACGCATCCACCGGACTGCGCACCCACGAACTCTGCTTCACCGTCGGCACCATTTGAGCTTGCGGGCTTCGAAAGGCCCAATGCTCCGCCGCCGCCGATGGCTCGCTGGCGCGACACCAGGCACCCGCGAGTAACGCGAGGATGAGGCAGAGGCGGACCGGGAAAATCATGCAGCGATTCGAGCGCGATTGGGAATAGGGACGTATTGGAGTATGACATCCTTCGGAACTTTTTTGAAGCCCCGCCCGTTCAAAACGGTCCACCTTGCTTGATGCCCGTCCGCAACGCCCATCCGCGACCGATTCGCGCCTTCACCTTGATCGAACTCTTGGTGGTCATCGCGATCATCGCCATTCTCGCGGGAATGCTTTTGCCATCGCTCTCGGGAGCCAAAGAAGCGGCCAGGCGCATTGCGTGCGTGAACAGCCTGCGGCAACTGGGACTCGCCCATGCCTTCTACACCGGGGATCACTCCGGCCTAATGGTACCTCGCACCTACCAACCGGCCTGGCCCACCCTGCTGCGCCCGGGCTACCAAGACGTCAAACTGCTGCGCTGCCCGAGCGACGGTCCTAAGCCGCCCCACACGTTTGGCTCGCCAAACACCAACCATGTCGCCGACAACGCGCCCCGCAGCTACATCATGAACGGTTGGAACGATTGGTTTCAGGTTAATTCGAGCGCTGAGGAGTTCGCTCGTTATCTCTCACACTCACTGACCAACTCGGTTCCGGAATCCGGACTGCGCGAACCTTCGGAGACGATCGTGTTCGGCGAGAAGCGATCTGACGCTCCAACCCACGGACACTTCCATATGGATTTCCTCGCCAGCCGACTGGGCGACGACGTGGAAGAACTGGAACATGGCCGACACGGCCGCATGGGAAATGCCAAAGGTCAGGGCTCTAACCACGCTTTCGCTGACGGCAGCGTCCGATTCCTGCGCTTCGGCCGCGCGCTGACGCCGATCAATCTCTGGGCCAGCACCGAGCTTTGGCGAACCAACACGGCTACCTTCAATCCGCAGTAAAAGCTAGGCGCGAGTCGATGCCGCAAGTTTGGGAGTGCGGTGGCGGAGTCTTCGGTGCTACCGCTTTAGCATGGAAGAAAGCAGTTGGAGTCTCTCGATCCCTAACTTGCCTCGGGTGCCATGGCAAAGCGGCAGCTCCGCAAAACCTCCCGACTTCGCCTGGCTTCGGCCCGGCAGGTCGCCGCCGTACTGCACAGGGCGCGCCCAGGAAAGTCTCACCCGATGCGGTAACCAACCACGATGAATCGATGATGGAAAGCAACACACAATCCACCATTTGGATTACCGGCGCGGGAGGACTGATCGGCAATGAACTCGTCCCACTGACTCGCGCCCGATTTCCGGGAGCCCGGGTGATTGGGTTGACACGCGCCATGCTGGATTTGGCGGACGCTCGAACGGTCCGGGATCGGTTCGCCGCCGAACGTCCCAACTTGATTCTCCATTGCGCGGCGATCAGTCGATCCCCGGTTTGCCAGGCGCAACCCGACCTGGCGCGTCAAATCAACGTCGGTGTCACCCGGCTCCTCGCGGAACTCTCCGACGCAGCGACGCTCGTGCTGTTCTCCACCGACCTAGTTTTCGATGGACGTCGCGGAGGCTACACGGAACGGGACGAGCCGAATCCGTTGATGGTCTATGCCGAAACCAAGGTCGACGCCGAGCGAATCGTCCTGACCAATCCGCGTCATCTCGTGGTTCGGACGTCGCTGAATTACGGGCACTCGCTCACCGGTGATCGCTCGTTTAACGAAGAGATTCTCCAAGCGTGGCGAGCAGGCCGGACATTGCGCCTGTTCACCGATGAATTTAGGGCCCCACTTGCTGCCGTCGAAACCGCGCGCGCAGTCCTCGATCTCGTCGCCGCGAGTGCGACCGGACTTTTTCATGTAGCGGGGCGAGAGCGACTGTCTCGCTTCCAAATCGGGGAACTGCTCGCGGCCCGGCATCCAGAGGTGCATCCGAAACTCGAACCGGCCTCCACGAAGGAGTTTGCCGGCGCTCCCCGGCCTCCCGACGTCACGTTGAACTGTGCGAAGGCCGAAGCGATTTTAAGGCGACCGTTGCCTGCATTCTCGGAATGGCTCCAGGCCAACGCCGCAGTCGCCTGACCGCCGAAACCTAAGGCTCCTGACTAATGACTTCTGACCACTGACCGCTCCCTTCTGACTTCTGTCCCCCCATGCCCCCTTCCTATCGCGGCCGCCTCGCACCGTCGCCCACCGGTCGATTGCATCTCGGCCACGCCCGCACATTTTGGACTGCCTTCCAGCGAGCCCGAGCGGCGGGAGGCGTCCTGGTGTTGCGCAATGAGGATTTGGATCGCGATCGCGCCAAGCCCGAATTCGTCGCGGCATTTATCGAAGACCTAAGATGGCTTGGCCTGACGTGGGACGAAGGTCCCGACGTCGGTGGCCCGTACGGCCCATATTCTCAGAGCGAACGGATCGAATCCTATCGAGTTACGTTCGACCAGCTACGCGAGTCCAGCCGCTTGTACCCTTGCACCTGTTCGCGAAAAGATATTCAAGCAGCCCTCACTGCGCCGCATCCGGTAGACGACGAGCCGATTTATCCAGGAACCTGCCGGCCCAAGTTGCCTGAATCCGCAACGCAACCTTCCAAGACGAACCGACCGCAGAACTGGCGTTTTCAAGTTCCGGATGGCGAAGTGATCGACTTCGTGGATAAGAGGCTCGGTCCGCAACGATTCGTTGCCGGACGCGACTTCGGCGACTTCGTCGTATGGCGTCATGATGATTTGCCTAGCTACCAACTCGCGTGTGTGGCCGACGACGCCTTGATGCGCATTTCGGAAGTAGTCCGAGGCGCGGACCTCTTGATTTCCACTGCGCGCCAACTGTTGCTCTACCGAGCTCTCCAACTTGCGTCGCCCGCCTTTTACCACTGCCCGCTGATGACGGATGACCACGGAGTTCGATTAGCCAAGCGCCACTCCGGCTTGAGTCTAGCCGCACTTCGTGAGGCCGGACGTGATCCCGCCGAACTTCGCGCCCGTTGGCAGGACGACCGTAACCGCTCATCCACGCTGATTGACGCTAATAAAGAACCCCAGGCAACGCGGGTTGGATTAGGATGACCGCGCTGCCCTTACTCGTCGAACGCACAATCCCACCCCAACAAGCCCAATCAAGTTTACGCGAGGAATCTCTCGCGGAATTCACGGCGACAGCGGACCAACGTTTCGTCGCCGCGAATTCGCCCGACGGAAATCGTGACCGCGGCGTTAGGATCGGCCGCCTACAACGAATTTGGAAAGCACCTTGACCGCACGGCTCCAATGGACGCAACGTCACCGCATCTTCCAAACTATCGGTCAACCACATTGGCAACCAAACGAGGACGCTCTCTCAACCTGCGCTTGGGGTAGCGTTGGCGCTGACGTTCCACCGATAACCATAATTCCAACCTCATCGTAATGTTATGTTTGCTGTAGTCCGACATTATCATTTCAAACCCAAAGACGGTCCGAAGATTGACCGGATGATTCGCGAGGACTTTGTGCCGCTGATCAAGCAGGCCAAAGGCTTTATTCGCTATTACTGGCTAGACACTGGTGCCGGCGAAGGTGCGTCGGTTAGCGTGTTCAAAGATAAGGCAGGCGCGGATGAGTCGATCCGTCTCGCTGCCGATTACGTCAAGGAACATGCGAGCAAGCTGCTGACTCAAAAGCCCGAGGTCATCGAAGGGCCTGTGAAAGCGCACGATTGAACCACACAAGCGGACATTGCGTAGAGGTGAGGTTGGAAAGGCGCCCCACCCCTCGGCCCGTTTTAACAATAAACGAATTCGCAATTGGGTGGTCCTACAGCTCGGAGTTCCCACGCCGCGAGTTTTCCCGCAGACTGTCCGCATGGGTTCTGGCAATACCATCGGCGAATATCTTATCGCTCAACTCGCCGCCCACGGCGTTGGACATGTCTTCGGCATCCCGGGGGACTACGTGCTGGGGTTTTACGAGCAGCTCCAAAAAAGCTCCCTCAAAACGATCACCACCAGCGATGAGCAGGGCGCCGGCTTCGCGGCTGACGCCTACGCGCGCGTCCGGGGCCTTGGCGCCGTATGCATCACGTATTGCGTCGGTGGATTGAAGATCGTCAATCCGGTCGCGGGTGCATTTGCTGAAAAATCACCGGTGGTCGTCATCAGCGGCGCGCCGGGGACGGGTGAGCGGGAACGAAATCCCCTGCTCCATCACAAGGTGCGCGA
>DLVS01000743.1 GCA_003445095.1 Verrucomicrobiales bacterium | reverse complement strand
TAGCGGTTGCAGTCGCCGAGAGCTGTATGAGTCAACTCCTTGCCCGAGAAACTCCGCGGCTGATCGGAGCACAACTGGAGATTCAGCTGCCTGTCCCCGCTGAAGGAACGTCCGGTCCGCGCCTGGACGCCTTGCTGTTTGGCGAGACGCAGAATCGAGTGGTGATTTCAGTGGCGCCAGCCGACTCCGGTCGCGTCTTGAAGCAGTGCCAAATCCTCGGAGTTCCGGCCATTCGTATCGGAACGGTCGGAGGAGAGACTCTTTCGGTGAGGACGCTGGACAGCGAATCCAGCACACCGGTGGCCGAGTTGCATGATTGCTGGTGGAACAGTATTGCCCGCACGATGCAATAATTCGTTAGCGTCCGCACGCGCGTTGTCCTTCCCTGCCTGCCCGAGAGATCGTCGTGCCAACAGCGGGCGTTCCTGGGGAAAATCGCGCTGCCCTTTTCACTTCGAGATGCAGTAACACGGAGCTTCCCACCCTTCGCTGGGCATTCCACTCTTCCTCGCGATGGCCGATCGTTTGGTCACTGATATCCTTACGAAACCCGACGCAGCTCTGGAAGCGACGTTGCGACCGGCCGCTTTTGCGGAATTCACCGGCCAAGCCAAGACCCGTGAACGCCTCGAGATCGGTGTCGAAGCCGCCCGTCGACGCGGCGAATCCCTGGATCATGTTTTGCTCAGTGGTCCGCCTGGTCTGGGCAAGACCACCTTGGCCAACATCCTCGCCAAAGCGATGGGCGCGAACCTTCGTTCCACCAGCGGTCCGACGATCGAAAAGGCGGGCGATCTGGCGGGGTTACTGACCAACCTGGAAGCGGGCGACGTACTTTTCATCGACGAAATCCATCGCCTGCAGAAGACCATCGAAGAGTACCTTTATCCGGCGATGGAAGATTTCAAACTCGATATCATAATCGACCAAGGGCCGAACGCTCGGAGTGTTCGTTTGAACCTGCCCCGATTCACTTTGATTGGCGCTACCACGAGGGCCGGTCTTTTGAGCGCCCCTTTACTGACCCGGTTCGGCATTCGCGAACGGCTCGACTATTACCCGGCCGAACAACTGCAACAGATCATTCAACGCGCCGCCGGCCTGCTCAAAGTGAGCCTGGACGAACAAGGCGCGTTTGAAATCGCCCGTCGCAGTCGCGGAACCCCCCGGATCGCCAACAACCTGCTACGTCGAGTTCGTGACTATGCAGAAGTTCGGGCCGATGGGCGCATTACTCGCGAACTTGCCGACCGCGCGCTCGCCATCCTCGAAATCGATCAACACGGACTCGATGAAATGGACAAGCGAATCCTCGATGCGGTCATCACCAAGTTCGGTGGCGGACCAGTGGGACTGAATTCGCTCGCCGTCGTGGTAGGCGAGGAGTCCGATACTCTGGAGGAAGTTTACGAACCTTATTTGATCATGGAAGGCTATCTCCACAGGACTCCGCAAGGGCGGGTCGCCACCGAACTCGCCTATCGCCGCTTGAGTCTGAAACCAAACGTGCCGGATCAACGATCTCTACTGTAGGCGGTGGCCGAGGGCTGGCGAAAGACTCGCACCTCCAAAATTGACTCAAATTGAAGCTAGGAAGCTGGTAAGGCGGCCGGGTACGGCGGTTCAGCTCATCTCCGCTTTAAGCGCTTTGACCTTTTCGCGCACGCGTTTGAAGGCCGGATGTTTACGAGCAGCGGCGAGATCCGGATCCCGCTGCAGCATCCGAAAATCTCGGAAGCCCAAAGCCAAGGCCTGCTCCAACTCGGTGCAGGCGCTTTCAGGGTTCCCACTGAGCGCCAGACTGCAGGCGAGATTGAACCGCACGTTCGGGTCATCGGGGCGGAGGGACCGCAACCGTTCATCGATCGTGAGGCTTTCCCGAGCGCGGCCGCGCAGAGTGTAATGGTCTCCCAATAGCTCCAACGCCTCGACGTAGGCCGGGTCCCGACGCACCAAGCCTTCGAGAAATCCGATTTCAATATCCAAATCCTTCGCCTCGCGGCGGCTAAGTCTAGAGTCGCGTTGCTCTGCCATAGGCGGAAGTACTCTCGAAGACCGTCCCCGATCGTCAAGGCGATTGGCCGAACCCGGTTCGTGTTCCGGAGGACATCCTACCGATGCCGAAACAACCCCCGTAGTGTCGTAGGGAATTCTTTCACGCGATCAGGTAGATTCAACCCGCAACTCTTAACGGCCGCTTTCCTCACAGGCCCTAATACTGGTTAATTCGAATGATTGGGAAGAAAAGGCCCAGGTAACTTTGTCGGGATGCTTTACGCCCGAACTCTTCTCACACTGGCGAGGATTCACCGTTCTTAGCGGTTTAAAATCGGCGGCCAGTGTTTTTGACGCTGACTGGCACCCGCCGCGACCCAGGCGGCGATCAAGCCGACCGCTCCGGTCGCGGCGAGCAGCAACAAGGAACGCCAGCCACTGTGGTCCCAGTAACCCTTGAGCCCCAAAACGACAAAGCAGATGCCCGCCAAAATGTTCAACGCCGTCAGGATTCCGTTCATCCTCAATGCTGCAGGCAGGAATCGGCGGTCCGACCAGACGCTGAGCAGGCAGATGAGGCCGCACGCGGTGACGCCGGTGAACAGATTAGCGGGTGTTAATAGAGCGATGAGGCCCGGTGGATTGTCGCGCCCACGGGTCAAATGATAAGCGAGGCTTCCGCCCAGGACGGCGGCGCCGGCGAGTTGCACCCACCAGACTGCCCACGGGCGGAGGCGAGGTTCGAGCTGCCTGGCCAGTGATGCGTTCCAACCGCGGACAATCTCCCGCAGGATGGGAGGAGCGACCTCGACCGTGCCGTAAAGCGTGCCGAACATGGTCAGAAAGGCTCCGAGGAAATAGAGGAACTTGAGGCCGGGCAGCGACGCCGAGACAAACTGGGACTGAAGGTTCAGAAGATTGTTGCCGCCGGGGAGCTGGTGTGACGGCGCAAGGATGAGCGTGCCGCAAACCACGAAAACACCAGCAAAGATCAGCACGGCGGCGAAGCTGAGCGTGCAGTCGATCAACGGGGCGCGCAGCCATTGACGGGCTGGATGCGTGGGGTTAGCGGCGATGGCTGCGAGTTCGGCGGGGCCGGTACCCGTCGCGTTGGCCCGCCCCCAATGCTTGCCGCGAAGGTAGGCGGTGTAAGCGAGATAATCGTAGCCGCCCCCGCCGATCACCCCGACGTACGTAGTGACTTCCAGCCATTCAGGACGCGCGGCGAATTCCGGATTTTTCTGAATCCACTCCGGGTAGTGGAGCGATTGTGGCATGAAACAACCTTTGAGCAGGGCGAGCCAGTCAGGTTTCAACAGGAGCAACGAAATGACGACGCCGGCGAGCATCGCGATGATGATGACTAATTGGATGCGTTCGAGTCGGGCGTAGCCGCCGCTGGCCACCAAGGCGATGACCATCGCCAGCGTGCCAAGTCCCCACACGAAATGCGCGCCTCCGTGCCACGCGTCGCTCGTACCCGTAAGACCGGCGAGCAACGTGCCGATGGTGCCGGCGTGGAAGCTGACCCAGATCGGGAACGCCAGGGCCGCGAGCAACAGAAACGTGAAGGGCAACCACCCCCGTGGGCCCGGTAGATGAGCCCAACGCTCAAACGGATGAGCCCCGGTCAGGACGATGTGCCGCGCCGTGCCGAAGACGAGCGCCCACTTCAAGAGGAGGACGAGCAGGAATACGAAGAGCAGTCGGTAGCCAAAGATCGCGCCGCCACGGGACGAAAAGATAAGTTCCCCCGAACCGATCGTCAGGGATGCAAT
This sequence comes from Verrucomicrobiales bacterium, assembly GCA_003445095.1. GTDB lineage: Bacteria > Verrucomicrobiota > Verrucomicrobiia > Limisphaerales > UBA9464 > UBA9464. The sequence goes on along the minus strand of DLVS01000743.1, from coordinate 111 downwards.
CACCGCGCCTGGTCCGAAGAAGCTCAGCCATCGGAGCGGATTCTTCGTGAGGAGCGCAGCGGGTGGTGCGGAGGTGGGTGCATCAAAATCGGGGGACACCGGGTGATTTCC
>DLVS01000190.1 GCA_003445095.1 Verrucomicrobiales bacterium | reverse complement strand
GGCACGATGAAGGCGATCTGGGATAACATCCGTGGACTCGATCTGCTAACGGATTTGCCATTCGTCTCCACGAATCGCGGCTTCGGTTGCATCGGCCATTCCCTCGGAGGCCACAATGGGCTGTTTACCGCGGCCTTCGATTCAAGAATAACCGTCATCGCCACCAGTTGTGGGTTCGATTCCTTCCGCGACTACTACGGCGGTTCGCCGACCGTTTGGCAGCCCGAGAAGGGTTGGTGCCAACAACGCTATATGCCTCGCCTGGCCGAATACAGAGGACGGCTCGACGCGATTCCGTTCGATTTCTCTGAGGTGCTCGCCTTGATTGCCCCGCGCAGAACCTACGTCTCTGCACCTCGAGGTGACTCAAACTTTCGCTGGGATAGCGTGGACCGTGTCGTGGCTGAAGCGCGCGTACTCGCTGCCGAACTGGGCGTGTCAGCGAAGATCGTGGTGGAGCACCCAGACAGCCCGCACCGATTTCCATCGGAACAACGGGAGGAGGCGTATCGGATAATCGGGGAAGTCTTGCGGCCGTGAGCAAAGACTCGGGAAGCTCAGAGTCGTACCTACTTTCGGTGGTTGTCTTTTAGATGTTCGGCGAGCAAGTCCCGGCCGAAATCGCCTTTGAGATCTCGCCACACGGCATGCACGTGATTCGCGTCGTTCTGGGTATTGTCGTACTCCACCAGGAAAGTGGGCCCATGCAGCCGGTAGTAATGGCGTTCGCCCCGTTCCAAGCCGCCCGCCCAAGCGAAGCGGATTTGGGCCAATCCAGCTCCATGAATTTCAGCCAGGTCGGCTTCAGCGAGTTCGCCACGGAGGCGACCGGCGTATTCGTTGAGAAGCTTAAGGGCGAGCGCTTGTTGGGTCGGCGTCAGCTCGCTCCAGCCGATTCCCTTCGCTGCCCCGACATCTGCGACGCGGTTGGCGGACGTAAGAATGTCGTCGGGCGCTTTGGGATCGATGATCGCCAACTTTCGTTGCGATTCGTCCAAAGACTTGACGAGTTGCCGTCCGAGATCTTCCTCGGCTCCCAACACCCGAAGCCCGGCGCGGGGCCCGGATTTTACTTCGCCTGGATTGGAGCCAAAAAAGTTCGGTGCGCCCGAAATCAACTCACCGGCGACGATCGTCACATTGACGGATAGGTGATGTCCCTCGACGCGCCAACCCCAAGTGCCCGCGGGATCGGGAGTCCCGAACACGCTAACATAATAGAGCTCCGGATCCCGCGGAATCTTGCGGTTCGGTCCCTCGATATCCTGCAACACTTGTTCTAGGCTCATGATTGAGAGTGCCTTGCCGACGCCCCGCTGGCTGAGCCCGGAACTTAGCAGACCGTAGGCGAGATGGCGTTGGGTCGGCGTCATATCTTTGAGCGGAAGTCCCTTTCGGTCTTTTGGCACGAAGTGCCAATTCTGGCGTTCGTCGGATGTGAAGGGGAAGGCGGCGCGCTCTTTTTGTTCGGTCGTCAACGACCCTAGAAACGCGCGGGCGGAAAAGGACATATCTTCCGACGGGCTGGCGAACAGGCCAAATGTCGCGAAGACCAAAGGGAGGAAGCGTAGGTGCATAGGCGGAGTTTCGCCATGAGTCCGCGCCGCCCAAGGAAAAAGTGAAGTGGGTTCGTTTGGTTTGGACGATTAATGTCCGGACCGCGGATGGTCCATACCAGCCGGGTCGGATACGGCTTTGCCGAGCCGCGGGCTGATCTGCGAATTGACGCGCGGATGACTCCTCGCGCGTACCCATTGGCTCTACCAAGCGTGGCACCGCGGAGTTGGACCGTAGCTTCGGGACGGTTCGCCCTAGTCAGACAACAACTTGGGTTCAGTGACGACCGATTCAATCTCTCCCTCGGCCAACCGAGTGCGAAGTCGTTGACCTGGTTCCACGTCCTCGGCCAAGCGGATCAGTTGCCCGGTTTCCGCGTCGAAGGTGAGCGAATAACCCCGCTGCAGAACGTTCATCGGCGACAGCAACACCAACGACTGGCTCGCCTGCTGAAACCGCTTGGTTGCGTTGTCCACATGTTGGCGAGCCGCCGCTCGGAGTCTTCGTCGTAGTTCGTCCAGTTGACGGAGTCGCTGCCCAATGACGACCACTGGACGGCGGGTGGTAAGCCGGCGCGAGTTATTCTCCGCCCGTAGTTGCAAGTCACGCAGCCGTTGGCGCACGCGACGGCCCAACGAAGGCACTGCATCGTCCAAGCGCTGGGAGCGAAGTTCGAGTTGCCGTCGGGGATGCGCGCGAGTGAGCCGGTTCACGAGAGCGGACAACTGGTCCTGGCTTCGAGCGAATTGCTGATCCCACAACCAACCCAGCCGTCGCGCCAGTTCCTTCACTTGATCTCGGCTCGCGACATACGCCGCCGTCAGAATCTCTGCGGCAGCACTTGGGGTGGCCGCGCGGAGGTCGGCGGCGAAATCCGCGATCGTGAAGTCAATCTCGTGTCCGACTGCCGAGATTATCGGAATGGCTGACGCGGTGATCGCGCGGGCCAGTACTTCTTCGTTAAAGGCCCACAAATCTTCGAGCGAACCACCGCCACGAGTGATCAGAATGACATCAAGCCCCCCAGGCGCGGAGCGTGCCCACGTGTTTAGGTCGTTGAGAGCGTCCGCCATGGAGGCAGCCGCCCCGTCGCCTTGGACTCGTACGGGCACGAAGATGAATTCGATTCCAGCGTAGCGGCGTTCCACGACGTGAAGCACGTCTCGGATCGCGGCACCGGTGGGTGACGTAATCAATCCCACGCGGCGCGGAAATTGGGGGATCGGCCGCTTGCGGGCTGGATCGAAGAGGCCTTCGGCGTGGAGGCGGGCTTTGAGGCGCTCGAACGCTGCCTGAAGCGCTCCCACGCCTTCGATTTCTACAGACATCACGCGCAACTGATATTGGCCGCGCGGCTCATACACCGTGAGTTCACCACCGACGGTGACTTTGGTGCCGTCCTTGATTCGAGCGCGATCGGCCCCGCTTTGACTACGAAACAAGACGCAGTTGAGTTGGGCTTCGGCGTCTTTGAGGACGAAGTAGGCGTGACCGCTGGCTTGTAAGCGCCAGTTCGACACTTCGCCGGACACGAAGACTGAGGTGAAGCTCCGCTCCAATTGTCGCTTAATGCGAAGCGTGAATTCGGTGACGGACAGCACCGTGCGCGGTTCGACGGCGAGGGGGAAAGTCTCGCGCGGCGCGGTCGCCGGGCCAACGGGGGACTTCGGCGCGAACAAGTCACCGAAGTCCCACTGAGTCTTAGGGTTGGTTGGCATGTTTGGGTTTCACGAAAACGGGCTCCCCATTCAGGCCCGAACGAAAAGCATAGCGCGCCGCCTCCCGAACGACGGACACTTGGTCCGCTTCGAGTTCAGCGATCAATCGGTCCACTCGGGGATCACCTACCGGAATCCCGTGGAGCATGATGGCGACTCGCATACGTACCATTGGGTCCTCGCTTCGAGAGAGTCTCTCCAGAGCGGGCAACAATTCGATCGGCACCGGCCATGGCGAAGTGGCGACTTGCACGGCATACATTCGATTGGCTGCGTCAGGACGTGCGGCCGCCTCTAGCAATTGTTGACGCAGCGAAATACTGCCAGGCGATTCGATCAATGCCGGGGCGATCGCGATCACCTGGTCCCGCGCCAGCGGCAGTCGGGGTAGTCGATCACGCAGCGCGGGAGGGAAGCGACGACAAAGGTTGTCCCAACTCCGCGCGATTTTTGATTCCGGGCGAACTAATCGGTTGACTAAGACTTGTTGGCCCGCCGAGCTGATCGGCCAGTCGGGCAGACGCTTGTCTCCGTCTTGACTGCGCAATCGGTGAAACTCCTCCAGCCAAACCTGGGCTTCGCGTTGAGCGGGGCTTAACCAGGGTTTCCACAATGCTGCTGCTAGGCAAAGGAGGAACAGTATCGCCAAGGCCAGAATGCCACTTCGCCGAGTGCATCGCCAACGAAGGGGCGCAATGGGCAAGTCGTCGGTCGCTTTACTGCGATCCGTTGTGGGTGTGTTATTCATCAGCCCCGAAGCTTCTCGGAGATCCGCTGAATCGACCGAGCGCGTCCCGAGACATCGTCGATCTCCACTAAGCAGCCGTTGAGTTGCACGTTGCGATCACACACCCCGAATTTTTGTGGAAGCAGCGTCAGAAAACGTTGCACCACGGGTTCGTGCTCGCGACCAAGCACTCCGTCGTGCCCGCCGGTGAAGCCGGCATCGGTGAGACACGCCGTTCCGTTGGGTAGGATTCGCTCGTCGGCGGTTTGCACATGAGTGTGCGTTCCGATGATCGCGCTGACCTGGCCGTCTAAATACCAACTGAGGGCGATTTTTTCCGAGGTCGCCTCGGCGTGGAAATCGACCAAAATAGCCGGCGTGACGGCGCGCAACCGGTCCACTTCGGCCCTGGCGACTTCGAACGGGTTGTTCAGTGCCGCCATGAAGGTGCGCCCTTGAAGGTTCAACACGGCGAGTGGGGTTTGGCCCGGCAAAGTCGCCACGTAGGTCCCTCGTCCGATGGTGTTCGGCGGGTAGTTCGCCGGCCGCAAGACCCGGGGTTCTGCCCCCAGCAACCCATAAACTTCCTTGTGATCCCACACGTGGTCGCCCGTGGTAATGACATCCACGCCGGAATCGAGAATCTCCCGGGCGGTGGCGGTCGTAATTCCGGCGCCTCCGGCTGAGTTCTCTCCGTTGGCAACGACGTACGTCAGGCCGTGTGTGGCTCGCAATGCGGGAACGCAGATCTTCACCGCGCGGCGCCCCGGCTCGCCGGAAATGTCCCCGATGAATAACACCTTCATCCGGGCCAAGGTGCGGTGGGTCACGCTCGCGAGCAAGGCCGGGCGCCATTTGCCCTTGGGGTAACGACGCAGAAGAAAGTCATGGAGAACCGCGAATTGAGGCAGATTTACCCGAACGAGATGGCCGATTTCGCGCCTGACTCCGCTGCGGAATGAACAGGAGCCGATCCCCTAGAGGCTCCGGCGGTTCTTATTCGCGTCGATTTGTGTCCCTGGGCGGTTGAGCGGCGTCGCTCCTCCAGGGCAAACCATGCCTGACCCCGCCATACCTGCCGCCGCTCAGTACGTCCCGTTCTTGGAACTCGGGTTGTACCAGCAATCGTTCGGCCCCACGGGGTTGGCCGTCGCCGGCCAAATGGCCTTTCCGGCGTAGTCGGGAGAGAACCAGGTCTGCATTTTTAAAGGTGTTCCCGAGCCGTCGAGTCGACCGACCGGTGCGACGCCGCCCACATATTCCTTTTGATCCTTCGGCCGGCGACCGCCTCCATGCCGTTGGGAGACGCCCTCGTGCGGCTGGTTGCCGACATCGTTAAACAGATACTGTTCCTCGCTTTCCGGACCTTCCCACATGAGGATTCCCGTCGTTCGCAACGCGCCCAGTTTGAAGCTCGACGTGATTTGAGTGGGCGCCGGTGTGGCATAACTGATTATCGCTCCGTTCCACACGTAACTGGTAATTTTGATCTCGCGTTTCTTGAAATCGGCTTTGCCCTTCGCCGAGCCGCGTTCGGCGAGATCCTTCGGACAGGTCAATAGCTTCACCGTGCTGACGTAGGGCGCTAGTTGGCCCTTCTTAAACGATTCGACCTGATTGGAAAACGTCAGCGCATCATCCTTGCCCGCGCCGCTGACGATGGATTTTGCATGGCACCAGTTGTCCCGTTCCGCGGGGTATCCCCAACTGGGATAAGGAAGGTAGTCGAGATTGTCGGAAGCAAACAGATGAGCACCCAACAGTACTTGACGAATCCCACTGAGATCATTGGCCAACAAGGCGCGGTCGCGGGCCTTGCTGAGAGCGGGCAAGATCATCCCGGCCAGAATGGCGATGATCGCAATGACCACGAGGAGTTCGATCAAGGTGAACGCGTTGAGGCGCGGCGCCGGTAACCGAGGAGTACTCATAGCTGGATGTATTTCTAGGAAAGCGAATCTGGACCGACCGGGCGACATCTTTTTTTGTGGCGGCCGAAGTAGTCCGGACAGTTGGATCTGCCGTATCGCCGAGTAGTGGGCTATCGGCGGCCGGCGCGACGTCGATTAGTGAAGTCCCTTGCGATACTGTTCGTACCGATTCGTGACCGACTGGATGTAAGCCCGAGTCGACGGAAACCCAATCGTGGCCACAAACGCAGCGCTGTTGGTTGCGGCGGCGCCTTTCAACCAACCCAGCACGTTACCTCGACCGGCGTTGTAGTCGGCTAGGGCGTAGGGCAGGGGATTGTCGGTATTGGTGTAACGCTTGAGCAGTTTCGCCAAGTAGTAGGCCCCGGCTTGGGTATTGGTTGCGGGATCGAATAGGAGTTCGTGCTTGAATGGGCTAATCCTCTCTGCTGTGGCCCATTCCAACGCGGCGTCCTCCATAACTTGCATCAGGCCGATCTCCCCGGCTGAACCCCGTACCGTCGGATCGAAGCGGCTCTCCCGCCACACCACCGCCTTCACGAGGGCCGGGGGAAGGCCGTACTCAGTGGCAGCGGCACGGATAATCCCATCGAACCGATGTTCCCGTCGGAATCGCCAGTAAAACAAAACCGCCAAATCGAGGCTGATCACGATCCAGAGGATCATCCATCTCGGCGTGTTCACGCGCTCAAACAAATCGGCCTCTGGCCCTCGTGCAAGTCTGATCCTGCGTCGGTTTTACTCCGGCGGCGAAATAGGTAGGGCCCTCCGTTACCGCACGTCCCGTTGGGAAACGTCGCGCGCCAATTTCCACTGTCCCACGGCGTCCGCCTGAGTACGCTGCCACCGATGAGCAATACCACCCGACCGACCAGCAGTACGACCATGGCAGTCTTTGTCGACCTAGAGAACCTGGCCATCGGCGCCCGCGACGCGAAGTTTCCCCGTTTTGATATTCAGAAGGTCCTCGAGCGCCTTTTGTTGAAAGGCCACATTGTTGTCAAAAAGGCCTATTGCGATTTTGATCGCTACAAAGAGTTCAAACGAGATTTGCACGAGGCCGCCTTCGAGTTGATTGAAATACCGCATTTGAATCTTTCAGGGAAAAATTCCGCGGACATTCGGATGGTCGTGGACGCCCTCGATCTATGTTACACGAAGAGTCATGTGGACACTTTCGTGATCGTCTCGGGAGATTCAGATTTTTCCCCACTGGTCAGTAAATTACGCGAGAATGCCAAGACCGTCATTGGCGTGGGAGTGAAGAGCTCCACATCCGATCTCTTCCTGAACAATTGTGACCAGTTCATCTACTACGACGATTTAGTTCGCGGCAATACGGGCCGAGTCGTCAAAGCGACGGGCGCAGGCCTCGCGGCGAAACCGCCTCCCTCGATGGTCGGGGGCCCTGATCCCGCGAAGGCAATTCAATTGGTTGCGGAAACGCTGGAGGCCCTGGCCCAGGAGCGAAGTGCTGATGAAGCGGTATGGGGCTCGATGATTAAGGAGGCCATCCAGCGGAGGCACCCGGGATTCAATGAGCGCGCCCACGGGTTCAAGTCGTTCAATGCGCTGTTGCTGGCTGCCCAGGAGAAAAAACGGATCACCCTTGAGGCCCATGAAAAATCGGGTGGTTACAAAGTGAAACCCTTCGAGCCTGATCCATTCTAAATGGTCCAAGCGGCCGGGCGTCCCTTCGCACGCACGCGCGGCAAAGACTTTCAAAGATCTGACGCGTATCGCGGCTATGATACCCGGCGGGCGGCCGCTCGAGGTGCTCCTCGGATACCGGCCGGCTCACTTCGTTGCCCTGTGTCTTCGAATTTGCCGCCGCCGGGCGATGATGCCTACCGTTCGCCTCGGAACGATTTCTCCCTGATGAATCTTTTGCCGGCCGATTCTCGACCGGCTCCTCGAACTTCTATGCCCAACCCGAAGGTGCCGACTCCAATTACCTCGCTGCGACTGGCGCGGTCCGAGCCCCGCTCATTTGTCCTCCAAGACAGAAAGGCGGTGTTTTGCGCGGAAGCCATCGGTGTCGATCTGTTCCGTATTCGCCTCGCGCCGGGCAAACGACTCCCCGACGCAACGTCCTGGGCGGTCATTAAGCGCTGCTGGGAACCGGTCGAGGCGAAGACCGTGCGAGAAGGAGATCGTATCTCGCTGACGACTTCGGCCGGCCGGCTGACGGTTTGGATGAAAACTGGGGCTTGGGAGCTGTCCGATCCGAACGGCCTCAAGCTGTTTACTTCGGCGGGCGGCGACATGGCGTTCGCGGGCAAGGCGCCGCGCCTGACTCTCGATTTAGTGGAGGGCGAGTCGTTGTGGGGATTGGGCGAAACCACCGGACAATTCAATCGCCGCGGCCTCGTGCGGGAATTCTGGAACATCGATGTGCTCGGTCATGCGCCAGTGATTTATCCGGGGCTGAAGCAACTATACGTTTCAATTCCGTTTGCAATCTCGTTGCGCGATGGGCGCGCGGCGGGACTTTTTTGGGATAATCCGGCCAAACAATCATGGGATCTCGGACAAACCCATCCGGACCGGTGGCTGATGTCGGCGGCTTCGGGAGAATTGGATCTATATCTATTCCTCGGCCCATCGGTGGCATCGGTCGTTCGACGTTATTCCGAACTGACGGGTACCATGCCGCTGCCGCCCAAATGGGGCTTGGGCTATCAGCAATCTCGATATAGCTACGAGACTCGTGCGCGAGTTGAAGAAATCGCCCGCGAATTCCGCCGTCGAAAACTCCCCTGCGACGTGATCTACCTGGACATTCATCACATGCAAGGCTACCGGGTCTTCACGTTCGGTAAGAAATTTCCGAAGCCAGCCCAGATGACCCAGCGACTCGCCACTCGAGGTTTCAAAGTGGTGACCATTGTGGATCCAGGGGTGAAGGATGATCCTCGATTTGGAGTCCTTCGGCGGGGTCGGAAAGCCGAGGCATTCGTTAAGGATCCAACCGGCAAGAAGGATTTCATCGGCGAGGTGTGGCCCGGTCGATCGCGGTTTCCTGATTTCCTAAATTGGACAACCCGTGAGTGGTGGGGCGTTGAACAAAAGGCGCTGCTCGACGCGGGCATCGCGGGCTTTTGGAACGACATGAATGAGCCGGCCAATTTTGCCAGAAAGGACAAGACGCTTCATCCCCAAGCCCGGCACCACACGGACTTCGGCCCGCGGCGTCATCATACGGTCCACAACGTGTACGGTATGCAGATGGCGCGGGCCTCCCGAGACGGTTCGCTGCGGTGGGCTCGTTCTTCCGGTCGGGCCGTCCGCGTGCCGCGACCGTTTGTCATTACTCGCGCCGGGTACGCCGGAATTCAACGTCACGCCTTGGTGTGGACCGGCGACAATTCCTCAAGCTGGGACCATTTGAACGACGCCGTGCAAATGCTTCTGAATTTATCACTCAGCGGAGTGCCGTTCTGCGGAGGTGACGTGGGGGGATTTCTCGATAACACGACTCCGGAACTCTTCGTCCGTTGGTTTCAGTTCGCTGCCTTCACGCCGTTTTTTCGCGATCACTCCAACATCGGCACCATCGATCAGGAGCCCTGGGCCTTTGGAAAATCGATCGAAACCATCTGCCGAACTTACCTCAATCTGCGGTATCAGTTGTTGCCTTATCTGTACGCACTGATGGCCGAAGCTCATACAACAGGCAGCCCAATCATTCGCCCCCTGCTCTGGCATTATCAGAACGATCCGGTGGCCGTTGCTTGCGGTGATCAGTTTTTGCTCGGCCGGGATTTGCTGGTGGCTCCAGTGCTTCGGCAAGGAGCCGTCGCCCGCTCGGTTTATTTGCCCAACGACGTCTGGTTCAATTTTTGGACCGGCGAACGGGTTGCTGGGGGAGGTCATCTAGTGGCCGAGGCATCCTTGGGAACCTTGCCCTTGTTTGTTCGCGCCGGGGCGATGCTGCCTTTTGGCCCAGGCGGTCAGTATGTCGGAGCCATCCCCGGAAACCCGATTGCCCTGCACTGCTGGCCGGGCGCTGACGGATGTTTGAATTGGTACGAAGACGATGGCACCACCCAAGCGTACGAGACCGGAGCTTGGTCGCGGCGTTCCATCGCAAGCCAAACTCGCGGGCGAACCCTGCGGCTGAGTTTCGCACCAGTCGAAGGTCCGTTCCCATCGGCGGTGAAAACCTGGCGGTTGATCGTTTGGGGGGCGCGCCGCCAGGGCCGATTCACCGTGAACGGGCAACGTTGCGACGGTCATTGGGTCGCCGACCAATGCCTTTTCACGGCCGACGTGGTCAACGATTCAGCCGCGATCGCGGTGGAGTACGCGGGTGTGTAGCGAACAGCTGAAAAAAACCGCCAAAATCCGGACCTGAACTGGGTCGCCGCCGACGGGAGGAGGCGCTG
>DLVS01000274.1:3390-5392 GCA_003445095.1 Verrucomicrobiales bacterium | reverse complement strand
GAGATCTACACCCTTGCCCTACCCGACGCCCTTCCGATCTAGGACTTCGTCGTGCAGCGGAACCACATTGGCGGTCCACCCCTTCATTTCGGGATACTTCTCGCCGATACGGAGCGAGAGATCCTTCATACCGGCCGCGGCCTGCGCCAGTGTGACTCCAGGCTTGAGGCGCGCCACGGCGGAAAGCGAATGCGCGTGACGTTGGTCGTCGGCCAAATCTTCACCGCTGAAAACGAGTGGCACCCACAGGTCCAAATCAGCACCGCCAAAGCGGAAGCTCGGCGGCATCACCCCAACGACCTCGTAGGATTGGCCGTCCAACCGCAACGTCCGGCCGACCGCCTCCGGTCTTCCCCCGAAATGGCGCTGCCAAAAGCCGTGGCTGATCACCACGACGTGCGTCGAACCATCGGAGTCTTCGCCCGCGTGGAACCCTCGTCCCAACAGCGGCCGCGCGCGAAGCAGATCAAAGAATCCGGCCGACACTTTGAGCGCACGGAGCCGTTGAGGTAGGTCGCCCTCGACCAAATTGAAACCGCCGTTGCGAAAGGCCGCCATTCCTTCGAACACCGAGTTGTGAGCGCTCCAATCCCGGAAGCCAGGGGGCGCCAAAGGCACTTTCGTCATGCCCTTCTCATCAAAGCGGTCAGACAACGCCACGAGTCGCTCGGGTTCGCCGTAAGGCAGCGCTTTGAGCATCAGCCCGTTGATCACACTAAAGATGGCGGTCGTCGCTCCAATGCCGAGCGCAAGGGTGAGGACGGCGACCAGCGTAAAGCCTGGACTCTTGGTCAACTGTCGTAGGGCAAATCGAAGGTCATTCATGGTGAGAGGGCGTAAGAGGAAAAGCGCGGGGCTTGCGGGCGTATCGGCACCGCCGTAGCTTCAAACTGTGAGTAACGTCCAGGAGATCGCATCGGCAATCCGCCTGCTGTCGCCTGAGGATCGCCGAAAGCTGGCGGAGGATTTGCCGGCGTTGGTGCCCGAATTGGACGGCGACGCCGCGTGGGAGAGAATCATCCGCGACAATCGCCCTCGCCCTGCTCTGTCCGCTCTGGTCGATCAAATCGAAGCCGAATTTCAGAGAAACCCACAGGCTTTTCCTGAGATTCAGGAAACCGATTTTGACGCCCGCTCGTGATTTCTCGAGGCACGACCGATTTCTGGCGGCTTTACCGAGGGCTGCCGCCGGACATAAGGGAGGCGGCTCGGCAAGCGCACCGGAAATTCCTGCAGAACCCAGCCCATCCCGGTCTTCACCTAGAGCGCCTGCGCAGTGATCCCAGAACTTGGTCTGTCCGAGTGACTCCGAACCATCGGGCGGTGGCCTATCGGCAAGGAGACTCATGGCTGTGGTTTTGGATTGGAAGCCATCGCGACTTCGATCGACAATTCCCTGACTGATCGGTCCGCCAATCGAATGGCCTTTGGAAATCTGAAATTGGCCAATCTCAAATTGGGAATCGTCAAAGGGTTGCTTCGCGTGAACGTGCATCGGTGGTTTAACTGCGTGCGGCAAGATCGACGCAGATGAGTTCTCGGCCGTTGTGCATATAGGCACGTCGACCGGCGAAAGCCGGGTGACACCAGAGCACGTCCCGGCCTCGCGTATTCTCGGTCGTCTCCAAGAGCTTCGCGCGGCTGAGTTCCGTAAAGCCCGTCGGTGCGAGTTTCCCGAGAATTAATTCGCCATGGTCGTTCCAGACGAAACAGCGGTCGCCCTGCTCGACCAGAAAGGCATTGGCGAACAGTCCCTGCTCGCCGCCGGTCGCCGCGTAGGTTTCCCATTTTCGCTCGCCGGTGGCAGCGTCCAGGCAGCGCAGTTCGCCAAAACCGCACACGCCATAGATGAAACCATCACGCAGTACCGGCGTACACATCACAGTGTGGAGGCCGTCCTCAAATTCCGACTGCTTCTTGCTCTTCCGGTTCCACAGCACTTTCGCGCCCGGCTCCATCGAAGAGAGTTCGAGCATCGTAGCGCCCTGGTAGAATTCGGAGA
>DLVS01000274.1:0-3221 GCA_003445095.1 Verrucomicrobiales bacterium | reverse complement strand
GAAGAGGTGGCGGCCGTCGAAACGCGGCGCTGCGATCGTAACCTCGGGACGCTGCGGTTTACCTTCGATCGGATACTTCTGCGTCCACATCACCTTGCCCGTCTCCGGCTCCAACGCGGTGATGGCCTCCGGATGCCAAACGATCAACTGCCGCCGTCCTCCGACCTCATAAATCATCGGGGGTGCGTAACCGATCTCTTGGGTAGTCAGCGCGCGCCAGAGTTCTTGGCCGGTGTCTTTGTGGAACGCGACTACTGCGCTGTTGGTGCCGCCGACGAGACAAACGAGACGGTCGCCGTCGAGCAACGGATGCGCGGCCCAACCCCACACGGGGGGTTCGTCGAGGTTAAACTTTGTCAGGAAGTTCACCGACCACACCACGGCTCCGTCCGCGGCCTTGAGGCATTTCAAATCACCCATCGCGCCCAGCGAATAAACCCGCCCGTCAGCCACTAACGGCGTTGCGCGCGGGCCGCTGGGATACGAGATGCGGTAGGCCGAATCGTAGGTGTGTTCCCAAAGGGTTTTGCCGGTGGCGGTGTCCACGCAGAGCACGCGCTCGTTGCCGGGTACTACCGGCAATGAACGATCGCCCTTCTTGCGTTCGGGCATCTTTCCAGAGACCCGATCGAGCATGAAAAGCTGGCTGCCGACGACCGCCGGGCCCACGTATCCCGCCTTTACGTCCGTGCGCCACACCACGGTCGGGCCGTTCGTGGGAAACGCCTCCACGATGCCGGTCTCACGCCACACACCATCGCGCCGCGGCCCCATCCATTGCGGCCAATCGTCGGCCCGAAGATTGAGAGCGAGCAGGAGTGCAGCGACCGCGGTGAGAGCCGTGGCTTTCACCGAGCGATCCGTAGCAACACGTTGGTTGGTCATTGGTGGGTAGTCAGTGATCCTTCGTCAGTTGTCAGCAATCCGTTCCGCATAACCATGCAGGCGGCATGCCATGCGACCGATTTGAGCCAGAGAACGCCGCGAAGTCCTCAATCTTCGGCTGAACCTGGTAGGACTGCGGGCACCGAGCCGAATCGCGGCTGCCCCATGAACCGAACCTTTGGAGTGCGCCGGCAAGCGTCAGCGCGACGGCGCTTTGGCAGCCGGACGCGCGTTAAATCAACTCATACGTCGCCTCGGGCTGAAGCGCCGCGGCGGAAAAGCGGCGTGGCGCTGTCGCTTCCCGCCGCAGTCAATAAAAGCGCTGCTCCGCAGTTCATGGTCAAATACGCGTCCAATCTTTAGGAGGCGTTCCGACCCATGAACCAGAGTTGACGCGCCGACCAGTTCATGGCCTCCGTTCACATCCAGATCTTGGAGGTCCAAACTCCATGATCCACGTCCCGCGAGTGGGACACAGCCGTCCCGGAATCGGCACCCTTCTGTTTGGTTTCGAATAGTTGATCGGACGAGTGTGAGTTCGGCGGATCGCGGCTGGAATTGGGCTGGAGTAATTCCTGTTCCCCGAAAACTTCAGACTCCGGCACCCTTTTGGCGTCCCACTTTGGGAGTGACCCACTCCCTCGCCATTCCATGAAATCATCATCAACCCTACGCCACGCTTTGCTTCTTGGCCTTGCCATCGTCGCGCTCCGAACACTGGCCCAACCCGCTGCGCCGACAACCGACAGTACCTTGTTCGACTCAAATCGCGTTGTGAACGTGGAAATCACGCTCGCCCCTGACGACTGGGAGAAGCTGCGGAATCAGGAACGCGATGCTAAGGCGGAGTTCAGCAAGGATCGTTTGGAGCGCCCCGCCGCCAAGCCTTACACGTGGTTCACGGCCGACGTCACGATTGATGGCACCAAACTTAAGAACGTCGGTGTCCGAAAACGAGGTTTCTTTGGGTCCGCTGACAAAGACCGGCCAGCGCTGAACCTCGAATTGGACCGCTTCGTCAAAGGTCAACGCTTCGCCGGCCGGAGCGAGTTGAAGCTGCATAACAACAAACAGGACGGGACGAGCCTCCGGCAGGCGCTCGCTTACCAGTTGTTCACCGCCGCCGGAGTTCCCGCCCCGCGCTGCAACCTCGCTCGGGTCACCGTCAACGGCACTAATCTGGGCGTGTATTCCAACCTAGAGCCCATCGACGACGCCTTCCTCAAGCACCAGTTCGGCAGCGACCAGGGCAACCTCTACGAGGCCCAGATCAGCGACTTCCGCCCGGGTTGGACACGGACGTTCGAGAAGAAAAACAACAAAGCTGCTGGCCGAGAAGACCTTGACGCCGTGGTTGCCGCGTTGCAGAGCGACGACGCGCAACTCCTCGACCGCCTCGGACGCGTGCTCGACGTGGACGCCTTCATCAACTTTTGGGCGATGGAGAGTCTCATCAATCACTGGGATGGCTTCGCCGGCGACCTGAACAACTGCTTCGTCTATCACGATCCGAAGTCAGACAAGCTGCGCTTTATCGCGTGGGGTGCAGATTCCACCTTCGGACCTCATAACATCTTCGTGCCGTTCGAGCCGCCGGCCTCGGTCTGGGCGGTCAGCTTCCTGACGCGGCGGCTGTACAACCATCCCATCACGCAGCAGAAGTATCGCGCCCGTCTCCAAGAACTGCTGGCCACCGTCTGGAACGAGCAACAACTGCTGGCTGCGGTGGAGCGGATGGAGAAGCTCACTCAGGGAATGAGCACGACGTTGCCATTTCTGGCCGGACCAGAGAAGGCGCAACTCAAGCAGTTCATCGGCGCGCGAAGGAACATCCTCGAAGCCGAACTCAAGCAGTCCGCGCAACCATGGACCTATCCGATGCGCCGCGAACTTTACACGGTGGTCGTCGGCAAAGTGTCCGTCGAGTTCTCGTCCACCTGGGTTCCTAGCGTGTTCGCGCCCGCGCCGGCTGGAGCCAAAGCGCAGGTGAAACTCGACTTCTACGGCCGGCAATTGGTCGGGAACTTTACCGACGTAAAAGCGATGCCGGACATCGCGAACCCCCGGAACGCCGCGATCTCATTGTCCGGCTCGTTTCCCGGAGTGGACGTGCCGGTCGCCCTCTGGGTAAGCACCAAGACCAACCTGTTCCAAGCAGGCAAGACGCTGACTGCGGGCACTGCAGACAGCGTGCTGCTGCTGGTAGCTGGCCAGTTCGGGCAACCGAACTTTCGAATCCTGGGAAGCTGGGAGAGCGGAGCGGTGAAGCTCGACCAAGCAGACCAGACCGCTGGTGGGAAGGTCTCGGGCAACATCGCCGCGGAAATCAGCACCAC
>DLVS01000076.1 GCA_003445095.1 Verrucomicrobiales bacterium | reverse complement strand
GCGCCGAACCACCCTTTGAAAATGTTTTGGACGACGTACGCCGTGTACGCTCCCACCATCATGATCTCGCCGTGGGCCATATTGATCACTCCCATCAAGCCGAACGTAATGGCAAGTCCAAGAGCCGCGACCAAGAGCACCGCCGCCAGGCTCAGACCTCGAAAGGCGGTACCGAGGAGGTTTCCCCACCAGAGGTAAGATTCGATTTGCTTCACTGCTGTGCGGGCTGCCGCGACTGTTTCGGCACCGTACTTCGACGGATCTGCCTTTCCTTTGGCCACGAGTTCTTGAAGAAAACCGATCCCGTTGACGGATCGCATCTCACCGAGTTCGTTGATCGCATTCACCCGAACCGTTTGATCAGGGTCGACTGCTCGGGTCAAAGCGAGTGCCTCCTGGAGTGCGTCCTTCACTTCCGCGTCAGCTTCCTCAGACAGACGTTCGGTAAAATACACCAGATATTCCCGATTTTGCTCTTGTCCGAGTTTGGTAGTGGCGTCGCGCCGCACTTTGGCGATCGGATCGGAAAGCGCGTGGAGATCCATCGTGGCCTTGATCGCCTTTCGAAGCTTCGCGGTGGTATCGGCGGCGGTTAGGTCAGCAGCCGTGTAGCGAAGTTCAACACCTGCCGCATCCTTTACGAATGCGCCGTCCAGCAATCGGATAGCCCGCGACTTCCCAGAGTCGTCCAACTGTGCATCCAATAAGACCGGGATGGAAATTCCGTCACCTGGGTCGAGGAGGAACAATTCATTTTGTCTCCAGGCGACCAATCCCTGCTCGACCAACGGATCTCGAAGTCGAACAAGTTCCCCGATCAGTCGGATTTGGTCATCCTGATCCGCGCTCACCGCAGCTTTGACCAATACCCGGCGCGCCGGAGTCTCCTGGGCGAATGGCACGGACGTCGCCACAGCCAGCAGCCAACAAAAGACTCCGATGCTGTGGAGGCGTCGAGGCATGCGAGACCGGCGGCTATCGTTTCAAGAATTGGGCGGGTCGCCCTCGACCCGCCCCTTGGTTACCTATCGGAGGTTGTCATTTAATCGTTAGAAACTTCTCACTGAATGGCTCACCAGGGACGCCGCTGTATGATTTGATGATCTTGAACTGACCGGTAGGTAAGGTCTCACCAATAAAGACATTGTTAATCAAGTGATGGTTGGCTTGCATGGTGACTTGCCCCGCCGGCCCCTTGAACGTTTGGCCTACGAGCGCAGCGCGAACTTTATCCACGTCAAAGGAACCGGCCTTTTCGACCGCCTGCTTCCACAGATATACGCCTAAGCGGGAAAGATTCATCGGGCTGCAGGTCACTCGCTCCTTGGGATCCACTCCGGTGACCTTGTAATCGACTCCGGTCACGACCGGATTTTTAACCCATTTCGTGAAGTCGCTCACGAATTTGGCGTTTTCTGGGGATTTGATGGACATGAAGTACGTCCAGCAACCCAGGTGACCGGCCAACTGCTTCGCCGGCAGACCACGAAACTCAT
The DNA here is from genome assembly GCA_003445095.1 of Verrucomicrobiales bacterium. Lineage (GTDB taxonomy): Bacteria > Verrucomicrobiota > Verrucomicrobiia > Limisphaerales > UBA9464 > UBA9464. The sequence goes on along the minus strand of DLVS01000076.1, from coordinate 2,583 downwards.
CCTCGGAAATCGAGAAGGAAACCACCGGGCAATTTTCGGAGGTCAGACCGGCATTGGCGAACTCCTTGAAGAACGGCACGTTCGTGTCTCCGTTCAAGGTGCTGATCACACAGGCCTTACCAGCTGCCGCGAACTTCTTAATGTCGGCGACAATGGTCTGGTAATCGGTGTGTCCAAAAGGCGTATAGATTTCAACAATATCCGAGTCGGGAATCCCTTTGAGTTTGAGATACTGCTTGAGGATTTTGTTCGTGGTTCGGGGGTACACATAGTCGGATCCCAAGAGGTAGAATTTTGTTTTACCTTCATTCAACATGTAGTCCACCGCTGGAATCGCCTGCTGGTTCACTGCCTCAGCCGTGTAGAAAATATTCTTCGAGAGCTCCTCGCCCTCGTACTGAACTGGATAAAAGAGCAACCCATTTAGGCGCTCAAACACCGGCAGAACCGACTTTCGACTGACGGAGGTCCAGCAACCGAAAGTCACCGCGACCTTATCCTTTACCAGCAACTGTTCCGCTTTCTCGGCGAAAAGGGGCCAATTCGAGGCCGGATCGACCACTACCGGGTCAATCATTTTGCCTAAAACGCCGCCCGATTTATTGATTTCGTCGAAGGTGAACAACAAGACATCCTTGAGTGATGTTTCGCTGATAGCCATCGTGCCACTCAAGGAGTGGAGCACACCGACTTTGACTGTTTCGGCGGCGTGAACGCCCCAGGCCAGCGCAAGGGAAGCGGCGACCAATAGGGAACGGAGGGGTTTATTTGGAGAGGACATAATTCGAGATAGGGATATCAATTAGTGAACAAAGCTGTTTAGAATAGGTACGAAACACCGGCACCGAGAATCCACCGGCTCTCCTCGCCATCGAATCCACCCTGGTACGAAGTGTAGTCATACCGAACTTCGGGTTGAATCCGCAGGCCGGGCACCGGCATGTATGTCAGCGTTAACGTCAGACTGCCGATATTACCATCGGGGTCGGTGGACATGATGGCGCTGTTCGGGCGACCCGGAAGATTGATGCCCACGATTCCTACGCCGTCGGGCGCATTCAAAAATTCGCCCCGGAACCCAAGGGTGACTTTGGGACTGAAATCATAACCAATCCAGCCACCGATGGACCACAAGTTGGCTGACGGAGCGTGGTCCGGGTCAAAGTGGAAAAAGTCGAACTCGATTGCGGTGGTCAACTTCGGGATAAAATTGTACCCGGCCAACACTGACCCTCCCGAAAGACCCTGAGGTGGCGTCTCACCAATGGTCTCGTCACCGGTGAAACCAATCAGGGTGAACCAGAGATCCTTCGTGGGTTTGAAGGCCAGGTTCCCCATAAATGTTTTGTCGGAGTTATTGTCCACCGGGCCTACGTACATGCCGTTCTGCACCCGGGCTTTGATGTCTAGCCATTCGGTGACTGTGTAACCGACCTGAAGACCCGCGGCCGGCCCGTTGCCGGTGTAAAACCACTGGAATCCTTGTGAGAAGTTGGCGTTCACCGCTCCGCCGTCGCCTGATTCATAGTTGAGCAACGAAATGAGCTGGCCAGCCTTGATGTTCAAGCCGGTGCCGATGGGCGCGTTCAGTTCGACATACGCTTCACGGAGACCCTCAAAGCCCATTAGGCTGGAGCCGGTATCCACGACCGGCGCGTCTTCGCCCCAAATCATCGAGGCTCGAAACCCAGCGCCCCATGAATCTCCGCTCGCCTCTACCGGTGCGCTCGCAATGGTCAACTTGAATTTGTTTAAGGAGAAGGAGTTGTTGACTGTATTCCACAGATAGCCGTCGTTGATGCCATCGGCAGGATCCTGCATGTTGTAGAAATAGGAGGCCTGAACGAAGCCGCTGATGCTGATCTTGGAGAGAGCCGTGACCACTTTTGACTGACTTGGTTCAGCCGGTAACAAGCCTTCCTTGCGAACCAACTGCTCCAACTGCTCCAGTCGAGACTTTAGATCAACGTTCTCTTGTTCCAGTTTATCCAGCCTCTGCGGCTCGTCGGCAGACAGGCTGAGCCCGGGCGATCCGGCGGCGATTATTCCGCCCAGACAAAGGCGGAGGGCACGGGCGGTGAGGATTTGTCGGTGAGGAGTTCGAGTCATCCTGGAATCCTTGATATAATATTATAGATTGTGAAAAAGCGACGATAGGGCTGTGACAATGACACAGCCGCCGGCGCGGTCAGTGATCCGCTGGTGAATCCGGTGGGGTGATTCGCCACTCAAGGACTCGGTAGCGACAGAAATGCCAGGTCCTCTTACTCTGCCTTTTGGTGGATGAATTCAGCCCATCGAGATCATGAATCGTTCGTGGGTAACCTCTCTTAGCCTCTCCAGTGCGGTTTTCCCACGACGGCCCGCCGCCACGTCGCGGCTCTCTAAGCTCGGCCGCGACGGCGGCTTGAGGAGGCAGCGCGCTCGTTCGATCGCCAAGCGCTGCTGAATTTTAGCCATCCTGGCTTCTTTGCGCGCTGGATTGCTGCTACCCGTCGTTGCCTCACTTACAAGCCACGAGCACCGAGGTCTGGCGCGACCATTCTGGATAGGCGCTGAGGCTAACCCAAGTTCCGCAGTTGC
>DLVS01000542.1 GCA_003445095.1 Verrucomicrobiales bacterium | reverse complement strand
GGCACAATTAACCGGCCGGCGTAACGATTGGTGGCACCGGGGCGCCCTGAACTGAGTTGGAGGCCGTGCCCCGGTCCAGTCGCCAAGACCTTCCAGTCGTATTCGGGCCGAAATGATTCGAAGACGGAGGTCAGTTCCTGTGGTGGTTCGAAGGTGCGCCCCTCGTCGCGACTACGAGAATAGAAAGCGCGATTGTACTCGGCACAGAAGATCAGGTGGACCGTGCCGTTGCGATCAGCGATCAGCACTGGATTGTGCAAGGTTCGTTCATCCGGGCGGCCGACATTCTGGGCCAGGGCGACGGGATTCCGTGAGACACCGGCGGGCAGCGAAACGGGCTTGGTGGGCGCTGACCAGGTTTGTCCGCGATCATCACTCCGGCGCAAGAGGAGATCGGTTTGGGACCAATCGGATTCCGCGCGGCTACGGGCTTCGCAAATGGCTAGGAGCGTGCCGCCAGCGGTGGAGATGAGCGCGGGAATTCGGTAGACGGAGTAGCCGCCGTCGCCCGCGGTGAACAAGTTCGTGCGGAAAAGATCGGCTCCGACCAGGTGAGCCCAGAGAAGCGATCCGATCCCAATCGATAGCAAGTACCGGCGGTGCATGGCCCGTTGTCGCACAGCGCGGTTAGGGAAGCCACACTCGGCAGAGCGGTTCAGAGGTTCGTTCCCATCCTTCCCACGCCGCGTTGGTGTCGAATCCGTAGCGGCGGCTGCGGTCTGGGGTGCGGTGCCATTCCCACAGCGGCATCGTCTTTGCATCCAAGGGAAGTGATGGTTTCAGAATTGCTCGCGTGCCCGTCCACCATCCGTGTTCGGAGTCATCCGTCTTGCGCCAGGTACCGATCAATTGGCCGTCACGACCGGCCGCTTCGAGTTGATACCGGTCCTGGATGTACTCGGCATTGAGGGTCAATGCGTTGGAGCGCCACACCCCGCCGGTGATAAAGCCGAAGCGGAAATCCGTGTTCTGATCGAATCGGCCGACGACCCGTTCGCCGTACGTGGTGAGCTCGAAGAAGGTCCAATGTTTTCCGCCGTTGCTGTTGGTGGATTGAATCTGCCAGCGGCCGGTAAGCTGTCCGGAATCCGGCTCGGTGAGTGGTGCCAGCGCAAAAAACAGTGGATCGGTGGTGTTTTCTCGGCCCGCTGGGGGACGTCGCCGCAGCTCGTATCGGCCATCGCGTTCGATTTCGAACACCGGCACCAAGCCCGCAGGCCAGGTGCTAGCGGTGACGACACGAAAAGGTTGGGTGTTGGAGATTCCAACGGTGGATTTTCCAGCGAGGCGGATCCGATGCGACCCGTCGGGCAGGGGTACGATCAACGCATCATGCCAGGTCCAGTCGTCGGCCGAAATCATCAACGCCGTCAAGGACATCGCGACGTAGGTCAAGAATAGCCGCGGTTTCATTCTTGGATTAACGACGAGGCCCAAAATGGACCGAGTGAACACCACTCACCAGAACCAAGTTCACTCGTTGATCGCGCTGAACGGCGTCATAGCTCCCAACGTGAGTTGGTGGCCGCCGTGTGAGAGAACAAAGTTTCCGACCGATTGATCAGGGCGGCAGTCGTGCGCTCAGTTTCCGGACTTCCACGGACCGATGTCCGCGGCTACGCCTGCCAACGTGAAGAAGGAATGGTCTTCGAGCGTCGTTCGGTGGACTGTCTCTGAGAACGATGTCGCTCCGAATGTTCCATAGCCGTTGGACGACGCTCCTCGCCCTTTGGTGGCTGGTGGGACCGAGCCTTGTCGGTGCGGCACCCGTTAAAGAACCCGAACCACCGGTTTCATTCCGGCGCGACGTCATGGCCATCCTCGCCAAATCCGGTTGCGCGAGCGGAGCGTGCCACGGGAATCGAGCGGGCAAAGGCGGCTTCAAACTGTCATTGCGCGGTGAAGACCCGGACGCGGATTTCGTGACACTCACCACCGGATTGTCGGGACGTCGCCTCAATTTTTCCGACCCCGACCAGAGCCTGCTATTGCTCAAGCCCACGACTGAAGTGACCCACGAAGGCGGGGCCCGATTCGCGAAAGATTCACCGGAGTATCGGGTACTGCAGCGGTGGATCGCGGCCCGAGCACCCGATGATCAAGATCGGCCCAAACTAAACCGACTGGCCGTGTCGCCGAGCGAGCAATTCATCTACGCCCCCAAGGACAAGCTACAAGTCAAGGTCACCGCGACTTTCGCCGATGGAGAGCAACGGGATGTTACGGCGTTGGCGGTTTACGAGGCCAGCAACGTGGGAGTGGCGAAGGTTTCGCCGAACGGCTTGGTCACCCGGCAGCAACCGGGAGAATCAACCATCATGGTTCGATACCTGGATCAGCAGGCGCCCGTCAGCGTGGCGTTTGTGCCGCGGCATCCCGAATTCAGGTCGCGCGGCTTCCCGAAGAGCACCAACGCGGTCGATGCGGCGGTGTTCGCCAAACTCAAACAACTCCGCCTGAATCCAGCCGATCTTTGTTCCGACAACGACTACGTTCGGCGCGCCTATTTGGATTTGCTGGGGATTTTGCCGACGGCGGACGAAGCCCGGACGTTTGTCGCTGATCGCGCGAAGGACAAGCGGGCAACGTTGGTGGAGCTGCTACTGGCGCGTCCGGAGTTTTCGGAGTTTTGGGCGCTGAAATGGGCTGACTTGCTGCGACTCGATGAACGGACTCTGGACGAGAAAGGCGCCCGCCTGTTCTACGAGTGGCTTCGCTCGAGCCTGTCCGCCGGGAAACCGCTCGATCAATTGGCGCGAGAGTTGATTGCCACCCGCGGGAGCACTTACGCCTCGCCCGCGGCGAACTATTATCGAAATTTGCGCACGCCGGTGGAACGTGCCGAAGCGGTCGCTCAAGTCTGGTTGGGCACACGTTTGCAATGCGCGCAGTGCCACAACCATCCCTACGAGCGGTGGACCCAAAACAATTATCACGACTGGACCGCCGTGTTTGCGCGAGTCGATTACCAGGTCTTGGAGAATCGTCGCCGGGACGACAACGACAGCCACGAGTTCAAAGGCGAACAGGTCGTTTTCGTGAAAAACAGTGGCGAACATAAGCATCCTCGAACGGGTAAGCCGGCCGTACCACATTTTCTCGGAGTTCGGGAGCCGGTGGGGGAGCAAATTACGATGGCCGCGTTGGGGATTCCGGAGAGTCCCATCAATTGGCCTACCAACGCCATCAGCGGCAGCACTGAACTCGACGCGCTCGCCGTGTGGCTAACGTCACCCCAGCATCCGCTGTTCGCCCGCGTGCAAGCCAATCGAATATGGTTTCATTTGATGGGACGTGGCTTGGTCGATCCCATCGATGATTTTCGGCTGACCAACCCTCCGTCGCATCCAGCGCTGTTGGACGCGCTCACTGCGGAGCTCGTCCGGTCTGGGTTCGACCTGCGGAGTGTGATTCGCCTCGTAATGAATTCCCGCGTCTATCAAGCGTCGTCCGTACCGGCGAAGGGCTC
>DLVS01000045.1 GCA_003445095.1 Verrucomicrobiales bacterium | reverse complement strand
AAATGGCTCGCCCTACTCGACGGCAATTTCGCAGAAAAACTGGCGCGGCGTCGCGAAGAGATGCGTCCGGAGATCGAGGCGCAATTGAGACGTCTGGAAGGATGTTTGGGCCGGTTGCCGGAAGATCAGCGGTCGTTGGTGGAAGGCTATTACTACCGGCGCGAAGAGATCGCGAACCTAGCCGGCCAGTCGGGGCGTACCGTCACCGCGACGTACAAAGCCCTGCAGCGGATTCGTCAAGCGCTCCAGAACTGCTTGGAACAAACGCTGGAGCCGGAGGGCGTCAGGCTGTGAGCGTTGCGTTTCCATCACGGGATTTCGACGATGCCGTAGCTGCAGTCTGTCACGGCGTGGCATCCGAGGAGCAGGTCGAGGCGCTCGGGCAATACCTGCCCAGGCCCCTTTGCTGAGGCCCCTCAGCTCGAGATTTCTGCCTAAGTCACTTGGCTCTGGACCTGATTGGCCACCGGCCGGTCATCGAATTACCCTACCTGCCGCTTCCCCGCACGGGACAAGTTGACCGCCTCATGCCGGCTGTGGACGTGCAGTTTCTCATAGAGCCGGCGAACTCCATTGAGCATGTTTGTGCATCCGAGCAATAATCCCTCGGTTCCCAACATCAACAGTAAGCGTCGGTCTTTGGCCATCGTGGCTGGCAACAAAACTGCCTGCCTCACGACCTTAATCATTTGGTCTTGCGGCAGGCGCGAAGAAGGGAGCATACGCCAGAGCACCCTGCGCTTGGTGACCGGGAGGCGTTTGACCTCGCTGCCTTACTCTGGCTTGAGTGCCATTGCCTTCTTCACGTCGCCTTCCAACTCAATGGAGCCGCAGGCGAGACAGAGAAACGCCTTAACTTCAATATCGCTGGTATGCCAAGTGAGGAACTTGGCCTTCTCCAGCTTGAAGGAAGTTCGGCCGGTGGCATCCAAGACCCCGGCTTCGAGACGCGTACCGCTGCAGCGCAAACACTTTCGGTCGTTCATGGTGATTCCTGCGATGTTACCTAAGGTGGTTCACGTCATCCGCATGGGCATGATGACATAAAGAAAAGGCTTCATCGTTTTTAGCACGCCTGGGCTCAGCTCGTCAATGAGCTCGAAAGCGACTTCATCTTCATCAAGAGCCTTCAGCGGGTCCATTAGGTAGGCGGGATTAAAGGCGATGGCCAAATCTTTGCCCTTGTGATTGATCGCCAATTCTTCGCGAGCCTCCCCGACTTCGGGTGTGTTGGCTGTCACCGCAAGTTGGTTTCGGCTAAAGGTGAGCTTCACGGAATTACTCTTATCGCTCGTCATGAGCTCGGCGCGCCGCAGAGCCCCCAAGAGTTCCTCGCGATTGAGCATGATTCGCTCTTGGCATTCGCCCGGGATCACCTGCCGATAGTTCGGATAGTTGCCGTCCACCAGTTTGGATTGGATCAAAACCCCCATCGTCCCTTCCCCAAAAGTCGTGAACGCGACCTGATTCTCTGAGAAGCGCAGTTCCACGGTTCCCGTGGCCAGCAACAATCGGTTCAGTTCGTTAATCGCTTTGGTCGGAACAATGAAGTCAGCCTCCGCCTCCGTCGGAACCTCCGCTTCCTCGTCGGTCATCGCCAAACGCCGGCCGTCGGTCGCTACCAACGTAACCTTGTGTTCCTTCAAACTGAAGAATATCCCATTCAACACGTACCGGGCTTCGTCGCTCGAAGCGGCAAAACTCGTCTTGCGGAGCATCGCCTTGAGCTTCTCCTGAGGAAGAGCGACCGCTCGTGATTCCTTTATGGCGGCAATGGGAGGAAATTCTTCACCGGACAAGCCGTTAATTTTGTAAGAGGAGCCACCCGCGCGCAGCGACATCACCGCCCTCTCGTCCACTTCAATTTCGATTTCCGGGGCATTCAACTCTCGGGCGATCCCGAAGAATTTCTTCACCGGCACAGTCGTCTTGCCCGGTTTGAGAACAGTCGCTACTACCGAGCCGGCGATGGTCACGTCCAGGTCTGTCGCGGTTAGCTCAAGGCGTCCATCCGAGGCGACCAGCAAGACGTTTGACAAAATCGGGAGGGTTGTCCGCGATCCAACCACATTTTGGACGGCCTGGAGTCCCTGGATCAATTGCTCTTTGGCAATCGTTAGCTTCATGTTCTGCCCAAGTATTGTGTATTCTCTTGAAAGAGGAAGCTATTAGTAGGGGGTGTGAACAAGTTGAACAACGTCAGCTGGCAGCCGCAGAGCTAATGAAAATGAAGGATCGCCGCGTGAGTAACCAGAGAACAAAGAGGTCTGAAAAGCGATGCGCGGGGATACCCCAGGGTTACTGACGAGTAATTCACGGATTGAGGAGGTTCTAGCGTCGAAAAAGGGACTTTGAACAGCGAACGGCTAAGCCCAGAAAAATTTCGGCTTTCGTTCCGCGCCGCTACCCCGATCCTCCCGGGGTCGCGTGGACCCGAGACCGAAACATTATTGTGGCGTTTTCGGCATCTACGGGCACCCGAATGCCGCCGAAATCAGCTACTACGGACTGTATGCGTTGCAGCATCGCGGCCAAGAATCGGCCGGGATAGTCTCAACCGACGGGGAGAAGTTCTACGCCCACAAGGGAATGGGGTTGGTGCCGGCTATCTTCGACGGCGAAGTACTCCACAAACTGATCGGGCGGTCAGCCATCGGCCACACCCGCTACTCCACCCAAGGTTCTTCCAACCTCCAAAACGCTCAGCCGCTGACCGTGGATTGCGCGAAAGGGAAAATTGCGATCGCCCACAACGGCAACCTAACGAATGCGGCGGCGTTGCGCGAAGAACTGGAAGCTAAGGGCTCCATTTTCCAAACGACCGTTGATTCCGAAATCATCCTGCATTTGCTGGCCCAACCGGAGCGTATCGGTGGGCACGAGAGTTCGCTGATTGAGGCGCTGCACCGGATCGAAGGCGCGTACTCATTGGTACTTCTGACTGAACGGGAGCTGGTGGGGGTCCGCGATCCACACGGGTTTCGGCCATTGAGCTTGGGGCGGCTGCCCGATGGAGCCTATGTGCTGGCGAGCGAGACCTGCGCCTTTGACCTAACGAAGGCCGAGTTCATCCGCGATCTGGAACCTGGCGAAGTGGTCATCATTGACGATAACGGTCTCCGATCCATTAAAGCGTTTCCGGAGGCCGAACGGCGAGCCTTCTGCATTTTTGAGTACGTCTATTTCGCGCGGCCCGATTCGAATATCGCCGGGCGCAATGTGTACCAAGTCAGGGTGGAAATGGGCCGACAGATGGCGCGCGAACATCGCCTGGATGCCGACATCGTGGTCCCCGTGCCTGACAGTGGCGTGTGCGCCGCGCTCGGGTACTCACTGGAGAGCGGCGTTCCGTTTGAGATGGCGTTCGTCCGAAATCACTACGTCGGCCGGAGCTTTCTCCAACCGTCGCAATTTGTGCGGGACTTTGCCGTGCGCGTGAAGCTGAACCTCATTGCCGAGCTGGTGCGTGGGAAACGAGTCGTGATCGTTGATGATTCGATCGTTCGCGGGACCACGAGCCGGGCGCGAGTAGCAAGCCTGAAGGACGCTGGCGCCAAAGAAGTGCATTTCCTAGTGAGCTGTCCGCCGCACATGAATCCGTGCGTCTACGGGATCGATTTTCCGGAACGCAACAAGCTGCTGGCCGCAAACTACACGGTCGAAGAGATCCGGAAGTTCCTGAATGCGGATTCCCTTGGATACTTGTCCGAAGAAGGAATGGTCAAAGCAACCGGCTTACCGAAGAACCATTTCTGCCTTGCCTGTTACAACGGCGACTATCCGGTGAAGTTCGATCCAAAGATGGACAAGCACATCATTGAGCGTCGCCGAGCTAGAACTAGTGGGCTGGGTCCGGAACTCGCGGTGGAGGAGCGTCAGCAACGACTACTCTAGCCGGGGGTGCAGGACGCCCCATCGGCGTTCGCTCTCGCTGAAGATCAACCACTGGTTTCTTCAACCGCCGCTTGATCAAGGCGCGTGCTACGGATGAAGGCAAAGGGCGCTGGTGACTATGGTCGCGGAGGCCGAATTGAAAACCGGGCTTGAGAACGTAGACTTCTCGAATCAAGACAGCTCCGATTGCTTCATTGTGACCACTCCTCTAGCCCCGCATCTTGGCAATACTTGGAGGGAAACTCTTTCCCGGAGGTTCATTCTTGTGGTCTGGCTGCTGGCGTGGGCCGGAGCAGCGACTGCGACGGCGCAGAATATCGCGTTGGGCAAACCTGTATTCGGCAGTGGGCCAACCTGGCCGGGATTGGCGGTGGAGTCCTTGACCGATGGCCGGCCCGAGACGTTCAGCCATCCGGCCACCGGCGCAGCAGAAGACTACTATTTCGAGGTGGACTTGGGTCGCGAATACCTTTTCGAGCGAATTGTGATCCGCAACCGCAACGACGGATGTTGTCCCGAGCGGCTCACCCGGTACCGGGTGGAAGTATATGGGGATAGAGGGGGCGAGACTGGAGATCTACACTGGGCAGCGCTGATCCGAGGCAACGGTTCGAATTCTGGTGTCGGTGGGACGGATGAGCTGAGGGCAGCACTAGATCCACAGGGGACTTTCTCGGGACGATTCGTCCGAGTGGCCAACCCAGGGTCCGAGGAATACCACCCCCAATTGGCCGAAGTAGAAGTTTACGGCGCTCCTGGACCGCTGATTCACAGCTACACCGCCGATGATGACACGCTTGAGCCGGGCGGGAGCACGGTGTTGCGGTGGGAAGTTGTTAATGCGACGGGACTCTCCATCACGCCCGAGGTGGGACCCCTAGAAGTTGGCCAAACGGAGGTTGAGGTCCGGCCGACCGTGACCACGACGTACACTTTGGCGGCGACCAACGTAGCCGGCTCTACGTTAGCCACCGTGATTGTCGGTGTCGGCGAAGTGCTCGCGCCGCCTCGTTTGACAGAGTTCTTGGCGGCAAATGCGACCGGCCTACGAGACGAGGACGGGGAAGCGTCCGACTGGATAGAGTTGTCTAACCCGAACCGGTTTAGCCTCAAGGTGGGCGACTACTTTTTGACCGATGATCCGGGGAGGCTGACTAAGTGGCGCGTTCCGGACCGAAGGATTCCGGCCGCGGGGTCGTTAGTGATTTATGCTTCGGGCAAAGATCGAGGGCTGTCGA
>DLVS01000432.1:8470-13509 GCA_003445095.1 Verrucomicrobiales bacterium | reverse complement strand
ACCATCGCGATGTCCCGATCCTTCGGCTCCACCGCGTTCACGATTCGATCACCGATCTGGATGGTGCCGGAAGTCACGGACTCCAGGCCGGCAATCATCCGCAACGTAGTGGACTTACCACACCCCGACGGCCCGACGAGCACAACAAACTCTCCGTCGGCGACGGTAAGAGACACGCCTCGAACGGCCTGGACATCGCGGCCTTGCGCGTCCCGAAAGGACTTACCGAGCTGATTAAGTATCACCTTTGCCACGTCGGGAAAGCGTCGGCGTGGGCAGCGCGCTGTCGAGCCTTACCCGCCTACCGAACGCCGCCCATTAAGCCTAAGCCAATGGATGACGCCGTGGTCAGGAGCGAGGCGGCGGCCGGCTAGCGGATCGATGTAGCTCGCCGCTGCTTGGCTGGGGTGGGCCCGGGCGCGGGCGCAGTGGAGCACCTCACGCACGGCACCTCATCGATTCGGACCAAACGGAACCATTTGGATGTTCACGTTGTTGGTCGGGTTTCCCCTAGTCAGGACCATGTACGCGTTACTCCGGAGGATAACTCGCCCGTCCGGCAAAGTGGCACGCGCGGCGAGGCTATAGCGATTCTCCTCCTCGACTTCTGCCGGGTTATAAATGATCGAATACGGCACCGGGGGACCATCTTGGAAATTTAGCGTGTCGGTGGCTAAGACCTCGACCATCTGACTGGTCCAGGTGTTCTCAACGAGGTGAACAGTCAGCGAAGCACCGGCTGGCACTACACCAGGATAGCTTACGGTTCCCGTGATGACGGCAGTGCCCTGCGCTGGTTTCTTATTGTGATGCGCACACCCGAGCGGCGCGACCATCAGCAATGCTGCTCCCAAAACGTTCAATCGATGATTCATATCGCGGCGAGAGTAAAACCGAGATAAGCCAACAGTGGCAACGAAGAATCAGCGCCTCGATATCAAGTAATGAGTGCGTCAAGCCATCTGCAACGCCGGAGTCCGTACCGACCGAGAGACGTTGCGAGCCGGCACGGATGGCTGCACCCCGAAGAATTACGAAGGCCCAACCCTGTTCGGTTAGTTGACATCCCGAGAGTCCGCGGAACAGCCTCTCTAAAATGGAAGTCAAACAGGGCGAGTGTGACAATTCTGGCATGTCTTCTCGGCAAGCGCATATAGAGGCGCGCCCAGTAACCAATCGTTCATGACCCAACCCCAGTCCTTTTATCTTCGGTGACACCTTCCCGTTTCGAACAGTTGACTTCCCGCTACGAGACACTGCGCCTTACCGTCGTAGGCGACTTTTGTCTCGATCGTTATTTTGATATCGACCCGACGCGCCAGGAAATCTCCCTTGAGACGGGACTTCCGGTTCACAACGTGGTGAGTACTCGCTGTCAGCCCGGGGCGGCCGGGACGATCCTCAACAATCTATTGGCGCTGGGATTGGCTCAAATCCGCCCTGTGGGATTCTGCGGTGACGACGGCGAGGGATGGGAATTGTGGCGCGCCCTCGCACTTCAACCGCGAGTAAACCTTGAGGGATTTCTCAAGACCGCCGAGCGAGCCACGTTCAGCTACTCGAAGCCTCTGATCCATCGTCCCGGCCGACCGCCGGAGGAACTCAACCGGCTGGACGTGAAGAACTGGACCCTCACCCCAGCAGGGGTCGCGCAGGTGATCGAAGCCAATCTTGCAAATGCGCTCCGTCAGACCGACGGCTTGATCGTAATGGATCAGGTGGACATAGCCGGCACGGGCGTCGTGTGCGGCTCTTGGGTGCCTGGGCTTGTTGCGATGGTAGAACAGGCCAGGTCCGGCATGATCGCGATTGCGGATAGCCGGCGTTCGCTGCGTGATTTCCCACCGGTCATTTTTAAGATGAACGCGGTGGAACTCGCCGGTTTGGTTGGGTGCCCGACCGGTGCCTCACTCGAGACGATCCGCGACCAAGCAGCCGAACTCGCTCGGCGCAATCAGCGCCCGGTTTTCGTCACCCTCTCGGAGCAGGGAATTGTCGGGGCGAGTGCAGAAGGACAAACCTGGCACCGACCGAATTTCCCGCCGCGAGGCCCAATTGATATAGTTGGGGCAGGCGACGCAGTGACGGCTAACTTAACCACGGCAATGGTTGCCCAGGCCACAATTCCTGAAGCACTGGAGTTCGCGATGGCCGCAGCCAGTATCGTCATTCACCAACTTGGCACCACCGGGACAGCAAGCGTCGCCCAAATCCGAGAGTTGGTGCTGAGCCCGAGTCGATGAAGATTAGTGGTTTTGGCGGTTGAAGCCTGGAATTCGAGTTCAGTGACGTTCCTCCTCGGCGCCGCTCGTGCGGGCGAGAATCCGGTCCCATTGACGTTCATGTGTGCTCAAGGTGCCTTCGGTCCAAACAACATACCGCGCACGGGCCATCTTGTCGGCCACTGGCAACTGGGCGGAGTTCCTGGAATCGATCTGATCATCTGCCCAGCCACGCCGGAACAAACGTTTTCGCTGGGTGCTTTCGGTGCAGGCAACGGCAACTACCGCTGTGAATTCCGCTTGGTATCCCCGCTCAAACAAGAGGGGAATCAGCACGGCCGCCTCCATCACCCCTGAAATCTTCCATTGGTCGAGTCGCGATCGCCAAGCCGCAGCAATGCGAGGATGCAGGATTGACTCCAACCGAACTCGAGCCGAGAGGTCTCCGAAAACTAGTTCTGCTAGTCCTTTCCGATCCAGTCGCCCATCAGCCAGCATGATTTCGGAACCAAAGGCCGTCTTGATTTCTTCCAGTGCGACGGTTCCGGGTTCGGTCAATTCACGAGCCAAGACGTCGGTGTCAACCACTCGGACTCCCCGAAGAGCAAGAAGTTCGCCCGCGGTCGACTTTCCCATGCCAACCCCGCCCGTGATGCCCCACACATTCATCGGGGCCAGTTAGTATCGTGAACGAAACCTTCCCTGCCGTCTCGATCAAGGCAAGGCCACGACTCGGTACGCTTTGAGCGGAGCCATCGGGTCAACGGGATCCCGCAAGGCCATTCTCTTCGAAACGTTGGAATTATTCTTAATCGATTTCACCTGCATCCATTGACCAGATTTCAAGTTAGTCGTCGCCTGGACCTCGTAGGTTTGTCCGGCCGCTGCATTCCATTGAATCTCAAATGCCCCGTCCACTAAGTTCACCTGGCTTACCACGACCAAGTCAAAGGGCGACACGTCGTTGGCATTGACAACACCATCCGAATCCGAGTCTAAGGTCGCGCTATAGCGCAGCGCCTTGGGAACTCGCAGGATCCGGCCATCACCGAGTTGTACCTCGACGGTGACAACGCCGCCTTCGATGTTGCCGTCCTTAACCCAACGCAACGTCCCTCCGCCGGCGGTGACAAATCCGTCAAGAATCGCGGGATCGACTCCTCCGTCCGTGGTAGCGTAATACAGAGTCATCCCTTCAGTCAGAATTAGCGAATTCTCCAGGTCAGCCAGCATCACATCCGAGATAGCCAACTGTTCGACGTAAATCGCATTTTTGTCACCAATCTGAGAGATAGTAATCACTCCCCCGAACTCGGCATCCAAGGCAAGGACCCCGAGCGCCAAATTATTAGTAAATCCGGCGCGCGTTGGCCCCAGGTCATCTCCCGCCCAAAATGACAACGATTCGCTGAGTTGCGGGACAACCAAGTTCAGTGTTGTCCCACGTAAGTCGCTTTCGGCTGGCTTGGTGGCTACATTGACGCCATAGGAAGCACCGATAAGCCCTGGGGCATCGAGTCCGCCGTCGACCAATCGACCTGGAATATTCAGTGTCAGAAACCCGTTCGCCTGCGCGGAAATTCCGGCGAAATTTGCATTCTCGACATCCAAAACAATATCAAATGCGGACAACAGCGAACCACCGTTGCTTTCGAAATCAGTCGCAGTGATTTGAAGATTCCCACCCGCAGCAGTCAGGGTCCCCGAGTTCTCAACTCGCTCAGATCGCAAATTAATTGCCGTGGCGGATGCCGATCCCGTGTTGTTAACAATCGCCAATGGAGCCGCAGGATCTATTCCGGGGGCGAGGAACCCCGGAACCAACAGGCTCCCGTTGTTAGTTAATGTGACCAGACTAGGGAACTGGGCGGCGACCAAATTAGTCTGTCCCAGCAAGTCGAGACTTCCACTGATGGTGAGATTCGGTGCAAAGCACGCAAACGCTCGATCAACGACGATGTTATCTCGAATGTCCACGTTGACACCCCGGACGCGCAGATCATTGAGGAATACTCGGCCGCCGCTGGTCAGCGTATTGCGAATAACTGTAATATGATAGATCGCAACATAGTTCGTCGTGGTTTCCTCACCCTCGTCCACTGTGCAGGGCGTGTTTTCATCGGCGGTTCCGTCACCATTGGTGTCGCAACCGTCAGGGACACCATCCCCATCAGTGTCAACGGGTGTTCCATTGGTGACTCCAGGGGCAGTTCCGGTAACCGCGAATCCATTGGTAAAAGTGGTGCTAAAAATAAAGAAATTGCCGCCAAAGCGAGAGACCGAACCTTTCGCCAAATCCTGCACCACTAGGTTCCCGTCTTTCGCATTCAAATCGAGATTGAGGATGGGGGCATCAATGACGGCACCTTTCGAGCTAACTAGATTATCTGTACGGATGCTGACCAACCCCTGCCCCTGAAGCCGAGCATTTCTTAAGTTTAGATTTTCCGCATCGATAGCGACTCGGCCCGCGATGTTGGTCAAGGAAGCGCCGGGAACCGGTGTAGGGAGAACATTGTCAAAGATCGTAGTAGGACGCCCCCCATTTCCTGGAATAAAGTTGAACTGATCGGATGACCCAGGCAGCGGCGTGTTGGAGGGGAACGGCCGCAGACTCCCCGCCCATGTAGCGTACCGATTCGTTGAGACGTTATTCGTCATGTTCATCCCATCGGGAAAGGCCTCGTCATACCAGACGGTAAACAGTCCGGGATAAAAGGTCTCATTGGTAGTAATGAAACCGATGGGTTCGCCTGGTACATAAATTGGCGGAAAGGCACGAAAGGCAAAAAGATTGGTTGGTGCCGCCGTCGGAAC
>DLVS01000432.1:0-8284 GCA_003445095.1 Verrucomicrobiales bacterium | reverse complement strand
AAGCCGCTTCCTTGGTTGATAAGGTCCGGTTGAAACGTGGTAAAACGTGTAAAGGAAGTAAGCGCCGGCAAATCGGGGGACGGTCCCCTTCTCCAGCTCACGTCGATGAAAACGTTATTCGTATCAAAATTATCTACGATCACGACTTCCACCTGTTTGTTCGTGCTCGGTGCGTCGGGCAAACCCGGAGGCTGATTTGTCCAAACGAACACTTGCGGGTTGGTGAGAACCATCCGGACGAAGCCATCGGGATCGGTCGGCGAGGTCGTTTCGCCACCAAAAACATCATTAAACCCGTAAAAGGGAGTCACGAAAACCGTATCGATCGTAGGGGGATCGGTATTGTCGTTTGGGACTTCGAAACCGAGCAGGTTAAGATTGATTCCCACCTCAGAGTAGCGCCACCAAATATCGACCACATCAGTCTCGGGATAGAATTCAGTTGCTCCAACTTCGACCCAAATGGGAATTTGGGTGAATTGTGCGGTATTAGGTACGAATAGATCTGTTTCGAAAGTGCTGAACGGAATCGTTTCGCTGCCGACTCGGCCGCCGCCAATGTCGACATTTTTGCCTTTGATTTGGATATCGCCAGCGAAATAGCCGGCAATCGTTCCTTTGTTGACGATATTCGTAGCCCAAATGTTAATTAGACCACCGTAGGTGGGATGGACGAAGTCCGGTGGGGCATCAATATCGATCGAAAGATTCGCGAACTCTCCAGTAATGCGGGCTCCGGGACCGTTGTAGAATGTGTCCGACGGCCTACGCCGGCCAAAGTCGTCGATGAACTCGAAGTTGAATCCCGGGATCCCACTCATGCTACCCCGATTGGTGTAAATCAAAGTGTTGGACGTCTCATAGGCCACCACGGGATTGAGGTAGCTGCTGATCTGGTCCGTAGGAGGCTCTCCAATGATAAACGTGCCAGTATTCACGAATACCCGGGCATCGATCATGATCGGATCCGTAACGAGCCCCTGATTGAGGTAGAGCGGCGAAGTAGCCGACGCCTGTAGCATCATGGCGAGGGCTCCAAGGAAACGAAATAGTCGATTCATAAGCGACACGTGGAGGGATGGAGGGATGCCTAGTATCCGCGGAAGAGGGTTGATTCGATTTCCTGTAGCGTCGAACCGACCGGGTACACAACCGGAGCATTAGTCGTTCCATCGTAGGATCCCCAAACGAACCCTCGAACTCCCAATTCCTCGGTGGTCTCGGTGATGTTGAAGATCCAGGGGCCGACCTTATTGAAAATCACTTGAATTCCTGGCTCGACGATTCCTGGGCCGGGCGGAAGTACTCCGACGAAGCTCGGGGGGACGGAGGAAACGTAGGTTGCCTGCGTATTGAGAATTCCATAGACGTACGATTGGCCCACGCCAGGATCGACACCGACGTCAGCAGCCGTAAACAAGATATCAGGCTGAGTAATGGGTCGTTCGACGATTTGCCGCAGGGCTTGTCCAAATTGGTCGATTACGGTCTCGCCATAGCGGATGACTACGGGGCTCAAGTACAGGCCGAGCAGCGGGTCAGTATCCACGCGAACGAAATTGACTTTTTGAGGTCCCCCACGGCCACCATTATCCACAAATGTGCTGGAGATAACTACACCCCCACCATTGGTCGCACCTACTAAAGGCCCTCCCACTACTGTCCAAGGCGACCCAATGTTGGGGTTGAGTATCTGGAATCCCGAATAGCCCCACGGAGTTGAGAATGCGCTACCTCCGGATCCCAACGGAGCCGCCTGCCAGTTGGTGTTTCCTCCACGGTACAGATATCGCAACCCCCCAACGTCGTCACGCGTAAGCCCAGTATAGAACAACCCAAAACCCTCGGCGACCCAACTAAGCGGGCCGTAAACTTGCTGCTTAACCCGCGGGTCCGTTACACCGGCCTGTAGCCCCGATGTCGCCATTACAGTGACGTTTGGGTTGGCCACATCCACCGCTAGTTCTTGGCAGTCAAAATAATCGTCACCCAAACGGACAATTTGGTAAGTGTAGAGGGTGTTGTTGACGTAGCTACTGGGCCGCCAAGTTACCGGGTCGAAGTTTCGCTTGATGGTATTAAAATAGTACTGCTGGGGCTGTGTGTTGGGGATTGGAGTACGACTGCGCAACGTCCACGTGTAGCGTTCCGGGCACGCGAGCCCCATTTGCTCGAGAAGGATGGATAAGGCCAAGGACTTGACGTCCCTCAGGCGCAATTGCTGCGCCACGTAATTATAGCGAGTCGCCGTTAGCGGGAATTCTTGCAACTCCGGCGTCATTTCCGTCGTTCCCGGCAAGTCATTCAAGATTTTGACAGCCGCTTCGACTGCCGCGACTCCCTGAGGACCGAAGTACTCGACAAAGCTGGAATCGAATCCATAGACGAGCACCGGTGAGCCCCACCGATACTCATTCCCGAGATTCATCGGTCCGTAGGTGTCACCTTCGCGCTTGATTGAAGTAAAGATGCTGACGTAGTTCAGCACCCCATCTTGCCAGGTTTCGAGCGGACCTTGGAGGGAAAACCCGACCGCCGGTCGCGTGCCGAGCCACAGCATTCCCAGAAGCAGCAATTTGGTAATCGAGCGCATGACTTAACGAAGGAGGTTCACTCGGAAGTACGATGGGGTTGCTAAGTCGGTTACGGGCAGAGAATCGGTCAACCCAGGCGCCACTCGGGGTGAGCCTACATCATTCCATGTCTTTAGGTTGGTTGACCACTGCACCTGGTACAGAGCTCCTACTCGAGTGTTCCAGAACAAGATGCTACCCTGTGAATTGCTCTCCAGCCGCGTCCGCAGGACGCTGGCCGCGGACGTTGGATCGGTCCCGGCGAGAAACTCGTTTCGATCATTAACCCCATCGTGATCTGAGTCCGCGGTGGGTGAAGGCCATCCGGCTGAGTTGGCCCCGAAGAACTGTGCCTGCCAATCATCAGGCAATCCATCGGCATTTTCGTCCTCACCCCACGTCCGACCGGACGCGGCAAGAGACGCAGGGGATCGGCGTCCGTCTGATAACACGTAACGGAGAGTTACCGTGTGCTGACTTGCTGGGACGAGCCCGCTCATCGCATATTGGTTGCCTGAAACGGCGATAGCGGGTTCTTGTCCGTCGATCAGTAACTCATATTTGTAGACACCCAAACCGGCGAGTTCGGGCCAGGTGATCACTAACCGGGAGGAGGAAGCGGCAAAGACATAAGGCGCGCTTGGCGCGGTTAAGGGCGTCTCCGTTCGCGAATAGCGTTGACCTGCTAAATCCATACCGCGGGCGACGCCATTGTAAGTCGACCAAGCAACCACGATTCGATTCTCACCGTCGGACGCTACGGTCGCCGTGAGTTGGTCCCCCGCAGTTCTGGAGTTCACTACGAACTCATCTCCCACGTGAGCCCCGTCCGTAGTAAGCCATTGACCAACCACTCCGTCACCGTATCCGTCCCCGCCGGCGCTTCGATAAACGGCCAAGACTTGGTCGCCCGTTGCGGCCAAGCGGGGATTCGATTGCAGTCCTTGCTGGCGAGTGTTGAGGCGGGAACCGGCCCCAATGGCTCCTCCTCCGGGACCAACCGCGCGTGAATAGACGTCCCAAACAACCCCTGGAACACTGCTGTCGTGCTCCGCCCAAGCGGCCAAATAACCACCATTGGGCAGGGAGACGACTGCCGGGGTGGCGCAAGGTCGTTCGGAAAAATTGACCAAAGTTTCGGCGGCTTCCGGCGCGCCCGCCCCCGGAATCAGACGCGAATACACATCTACGCTATTTTCAAATCGTTGATGTTCCGAGATCCACGCGACTACAAAGCCACCTTGTGCCAGAGCGGCTACCGCCGGCGAGCGTTGATGGTAATCGGTGTACTGGTTGATGACGAACGGCTGCTCCGTCGGAATCCCCTCGGGCGACAACCTTCGGCCTTGGACTGCGAGCATGCTTCCGTCCACTCCTTCCGCTGCCCAGACCACCAGCACGCCGGTCGTGCCCACACTCACGGCCGGTTCCCGATGATCAGTTCCCGCCCCCGAGATCTGAAATTCGGGCCCCGCAAAACGTCCGTCGGAACGCATCACCCGGCCAACGATAGTCTGAGCTCCCCGTTTCCCACTTTGCCAAACGATCAACGATCCGCCGCCGGCCAGAGACGCCACCTGCGGGTTCTCCTGGTCACCGACTCCATTCTCGTTAACTCGGACCGAGCTGAGTCCGGTCAATTGTCCGGTAAGTCGGCGGGCGCTGATGCCAAATCCATCGCCATCGGTGCTGTTATCCTGCCAAGCCAAGCAACCGCCCGTTGCGCGAAAGGAAAGCGTGGGGGCAATTTGATCGCCCGTGGCCATGCCTGCCATCCAATACTGCGAGCCCTCGGGAGGGAATGAAGCGGCCCAGCCACCGAGCGCCAACGAGGAACCTACCGTTACGCACAGGGCGCGCCAGAGAGCGGAAGTTCTAACCATTGTCATAGGACTCCGATGCGCCCGAATCGGGCTACTTTCCATGGCCGACTTGGTAACCTTAAGCTCTTCGTTCACTTTCGCAAACATTCGTCCCCCGGGTTTTTTGTGGTTCGGATGACACGTGGTTTTTGCTGTGGATTTTCAGCCTAAACGCTACTTCGGCCGGAAGGCGCTTTGAGCAGGAACCGTGTTGGGATCGTAAGGCATCCGATTCGGGTCATTCACCCGTCGGCCGGCAGGGTCAATGATCGTGGGCGTCACGAAGATCATGAGGTTCAGCTTCACCGTGGCTGAAGATTCGCTCGTAAAAAGTCGACCAACCACAGGCAATGTCCCCAAGATGGGCACGATATCCCGATTCTTACGGGTGTCTTCGGCTAGCAATCCCCCGAGGACGATTGTTTGGCCGTCCCAAACGATCGCGGATGTGACCACCTGGCGACTGCGAAGGCGAGGCAGAGGCAAAGTGGCCTGCAGTGGGATTCCCAAGTTATTTCCGCCAACGGATTGCGCCAGCGGAACGAACGGACCTGGATCGTCGTACCCCACGAACTCAGTAACCACAGGAATGATGGTCATCTGAATTGAGACGTCGTCGGCCGACACATAAGGAATCACGTTCAACTCAGGGCCAAAGGGCACTGTTTGAACGTTGTACTGAATAGTTGAACCGACACCACTAATGCCGCCGCCACCACCGACACCGCCAACCCCGCCGCCACCGCCGGTAGCATTTTGCTGGAGGTTGACCCCGGTTACAATCGTCCGCACATCGGCCACCACGATCTGGGCCTGGCGACCACTCAAGGTGGTCACACTTGGCGCGGAGATCATGTCCACCCCCTCCCGCTGTTCCAAGGCCGCGATCGCGACGCGGAACTGAGGGTTTGTCAAAATTCCGGTGATGGTCGCGATCGTGGGAATTGTAACCGGATTACGGTTGGCATCAGTGTAGGTCGTCCGCACGCCTGCGGTTAAGTTACCGTCAGTCGATGCAGGGGGAATCGTTGTATCAATTAGGTTGTCCGGGACGCCGGGCACTCCAACGGAAACCGGAGTTCCCGGAAAGGTACCGTAGGGGTTGGCAACTGAGCCAGAGTACGCCGGATTACCCATGCTTGGAGCAGTGCCGCCCGTGGCCGCCACTTTGCCACCACCCATAACCCAGTTTCCAAACCACCACTTGAAACCCAACGCTTTGGCGTCGGCTTGCGTGACCTGAGCGAATTTGGCCTCCAACTTGATCTGGGGAGGAGCGACATTGAGAGCTTCAATCGCTTTCTCGATGATGTCCAAGTCCGAAAGAGTCGCCCGAACGAACAGAACCCCGGTGCGATCGTTGAAGAACAATGCCTTTTGGTTGGCATTGGGATCCACAGCTCCGCCCAAGCCCAACCCGGGCTGCTGGGCAAAACCGGCGCCACCTTGACCGGGGAGCGCAGTAACCGGGAAATCCACACCGCACGCGCTGAAGAACTGGCGAACGAGGATTTGAACGTTGGCAGTCAGATTCGTTCGCGTGACACCCGTGATGCCTCCTCCGCCTTGGCCGCCACCACCAAACCCACCACCACCACCGCCACCACCGCCACCGCCTTGAGCAACGCCAGACGTCGCTTCGACTCGCGGGACGGTGAATATCCCCTGTTGGCCATTGGCACCACCGCCACCACCGCCACCACCGCCGCCGCCACCGCCGCCACCACCACCGCCACCATTACCGCCGACGGCGAGGTCACCGAAGGGAAATCCGATCACCGACTCTAAACCCTGAAGGAAGGTATTCGGATCAACTCGATACTGGCGGATGTATAATTGTGGAGATTCTGGCAGCCGCTGCGTGAACACGACTGCATAGTCCTCAATGGAATATTTCAGCGGTCGTTCGGCTACTTTTGCGATCGCATCAATGGCATCCGCCAGTCGGACATCACGGAGACCAGGAGTGAGTCGGATAATAACGCTATTCAGGTCCACTGGCTCGGCCGGCGCCGCCGGAATTGGCGCACCTGTATTAGGATCAATTTGCGGGACCGCCGACGGCGCCACCACATCCATGGTCGAATTGATGATAAAATTCAGGCCTCGCTTTTCCGGGTCGCGAGCTCGCGCTTGATCGTCGAGATACTTAACGACTTCGAGCAAAGGCACGCCGTCGAACTTCACCTCGTTGAGTCGGATTCGATCGAGCTTGTTCTGAATCATCTGCCGACCGGCACCAGTAAAAACCAGATTCGTCCGCGCCCAAGGATTCGCGTTCGGGAGGGTGGTTCTGGGAAGTTTCCAGGCTTGCTCGACTTCCAACAACATTTCGCGCGTCGTGGATTGCTTTGCCTGACTGGCGCGGCCAAAACGCCTTTGCGTTATCAAATCCAAATAGTAGTTCGCCGTCCGGTTCTCGGGTTCCAGTTGCCTCGCTTGCTCCAACAGCTGTTGCGCATCGTCCAGGCGGCCCGCTTCGAAAAGCAATTTGCCGTCCTGAGCGAGCGTGGCGGCCTGCAAATCCTGCGCTTTGGCGGGGGCAATCTGGGCAATCGCCGCCTCGCTAGGCAACTTGCCGACCAATTCAGCAAGGCGCTGATCGTTCTGCTTCTTGAACTCTTGCGCAGCGACATTGGAAGGATCCACCTTGAGGGCACGTGTCACTTGGACATTGGCCTCGCGATAATCTCCCCGTCGGGCAGTTGCCTGCGCCAATTCGAGGCGGGTTTGTGACAGTCCGGTCCGGACCTGGGCCCGCTCTGTTTCCGCAGCGGCCCCAAGCTGGTCCACTAGGGTCCACGCATCCTCATAAAGCTTCGCCGCCGCTACATAGTCTTTGGAGGTCGCGGCTGCCTGGGCCGCCTCAATGGTCTTACGTAACAGAATTAGTTTTTCCTGCCGACGGACCGACTCTTCTTCGGCGACCTGGCTCGGTGATTGGGCAAAGGTCGTCTGCACCGCCGCGCAGAGCAGCAGCAGACTGAGGAGACGAGACAATTTCAACATGGTACTTGCGGTTGAAAATCCAGAACGTGATTGAGAGGAGAGCGCTAAGGATTGGAGGCGAGTTTGACTGTAGTGCGGGTGCCGTTGGGCGCTGAAACTACAATTTCATCTTTGCCAATAGCAACAATCTTGTACGAAGCACCCATAAGATTGAGCGTATCATCGACACGGCGAGCGGCGAATTCGCGGCTCTCAAACCGAAGATCCGCCTGATAACCCATGACTTTGCTGAACGGTTTTTCTTTGGCGAGCGTGACCGATTCTCCGCCTTCTCGGAGGCGAATCACAACCTCACCCGCGGAGTCTTTGGGACCGTGAACTTCCGTCAGCCGGAACCAGTCGTTTTGGGCGCC
Organism: Verrucomicrobiales bacterium; assembly: GCA_003445095.1. Lineage (GTDB taxonomy): Bacteria > Verrucomicrobiota > Verrucomicrobiia > Limisphaerales > UBA9464 > UBA9464. The sequence continues at coordinate 487 of DLVS01000432.1, read as the reverse complement.
TTCATTGAGAGAAACCGTAATCGTATTGCGGTCGTTCCGCTTCTTCTCAAACTCCCGCGTGATACGAAATTGATAACGATACGGATCCCCGGTTCCCGTTGGCCCCAGGTAGGTGATGGTCAAATTCAACCCGCCGGTCTTGAGCAATTTGAGCGTCGTTGAAAGATCTTGGCGTGGGTCCGGCTTCGGTACTCCGTCGCTGCCTCGAATCCAGCGCACTGGATTAAAGACATTGTGTTCACCTGAGAGGTCCAGCTCCACCGGTTGCGAGATGCGAGCTACCGCGGCTAAGGCATTGGTCAGGTCCACCGGTTGGAGCGCTCTCTTTTTGCCGCCGACTTTTGTGGTCAACTTCTCCGCCAGTGAATCTCGGACCTGGCTCACAGTTCTGCTTGAAAACAATAATCTCCTATCATCTCTCCACCCTTATCACTTCCTTTACACCTTCTTCCCCTATCCCGACCTTGCCATGTCTGTTATTATTCCC
>DLVS01000367.1 GCA_003445095.1 Verrucomicrobiales bacterium | reverse complement strand
CAACATCGTAGAAAAAATCGTTCCACCCCACGCTCGCAAACGTTTGGACGAAGACCGTGAAGTGGACTTTAGCTACTTTGAGCCAGGTGTCGGTCGTTTCCGCACCAACATCTTTCAGCAGAAGGGCTCGTTTGCCCTCGCGATGCGGTACGTCAAAACCCAAGTGCCGAGCTTTGAGGAGCTGGGCCTGCTGCCGATCTTAAAGGAAATCGCCGCCGCTCCACGGGGAATCGTCCTGGTGGCCGGTACTACAGGTTCGGGAAAGTCCACCACCCTCGCCGCCATGGTGGAGCACATCAACGCCACGGTTAAGAAGCACATCATCACCCTAGAGGACCCCATCGAATTCGTCTTCGAAGACAATCAGTCAGTGATCGAACAACGCGAAATTGGCCTCGACACTCAGAGCTTTCAGTATGGGTTGAAACACGTGCTCCGGCAGGATCCGGACATCATCATGGTCGGCGAAATGCGCGATGCCGTCAGCTTCACGGCCGCCATGCAGGCGGCCGATACCGGGCATCTCGTCCTCTCCACACTCCACACGCAAAACGCCTCGCAGTCGGTGGGCCGCATTCTCGATTTCTTCAAGCCCGACGAACGGGAACAGGTCCGGCGGCAGTTGTCGGGGACGCTCAAAGCGGTGGTCTGCCAACGCATGATAACCACGGTGACCGGCGGGGTAACGCCCGCCCTCGAAATCCTGATCAACACTCCGACTGTGCGGAAAATGCTGGAAGAGAATCGGCTCGAAAAACTGGGTGCCGCCGTGGAAACCGGTCGCGACGACGGCATGCAGAATTTCAATCAGGCGTTGTACGACATGGTGAAGGCGCGAAAAATCACCGAAGCGGAAGCGTTAGCCAAAGCGAGTAACCCGCAGGCCCTCGACATGATGTTCAAGGGAATCTTCCTCGACGAGGGGCGCCGAATTCTTTCGTGATTCCCGAGGGAGACACCCTCGAGGCAGTTCAAGGTTTCGCCGGAGTCGCGGCGGGCGGCTGAACTTTGATCGCCCCATCGGTTCCGATTTCAGCTTTGAGCGGCTGGTTTGTGTTTACGGCGGCGGAGGCCACCGGACGGAATCCTTCGTTCAAGACTTGCGCGCCCTTCTTGTCGAACCCGTAAAGGCCCTTCCGAATGAAATCAATCCGGCGGGCAATACTGAGTTCTTCCTTCAGTTTCTTGACCTGATCCCGCAACACCGCGAGGTCGTTGAATTTCCGCTCGAGCTCCGCTTTCTCCGCAAGCAAGCGCTTCAATTCACGTTGCAGTTGATCACGGTCTCCTTCGCTCGCCGCGAGCTTCCGTTCGGTGTCCGCGATCTTCCCATTCAGACTTACTATTTCGCCCGTCAGTCCATCCATCTTCTTGCTAAGACCGTCCTTCTCGCCTTCTAAGTCGGCGATCTGCTTATCGCGTTTTTCGATCTCCAACCGGGAGGCTTCGGCAGCGGCCTTAGCTTCGGCCTCGGCTCGGGTGAGCTCGCCCGCCAAATAGTTCCAGCGATCGGTCATCACGCCCAACGCTTCAATTCGCGAGTGCAAGTTGGTTTCGAGCGATGAGTTGACCTTTTGCTGTTCCGCCAGCTTGAAGGTCGTAGCGACCAAATCATTGGACAACGCCATGATGTGCCCGGTGGTCCGCGCATGTTCGTCCGCTGCCCGTTTGCTCGTGACGAACCAGCCGGCCCCGAGGCTTAACGCCGCGAGGACCATAATCACACACCACGTTCTTGCGTTCATGAGATGGAAGGTAAGCGGGTCGCATGCCAGACGCCAAGCAGCCAGGTACCTCCTTGCGGGACAGACGTCGTCGCGTAGTCTGCATTCATGGAATTCCCTGACAGCGCGGGGGTCATGATCCTGAACAACTGCGATCTGTTCCCGCTCTCGAGGTTGCCGCTGTTTATTTTTGAACCGCGTTACCGCACCATGCTGGCGGACGCCCTGGAGAGTCATCGCATGTTCTGCTTGGCGTTGCGGCGTCCCGATTCCGCTCGGGAACAACCCTGTGAAGTGGCGGGGCTAGGTTTGGTCCGAGTCTCCGTCCAGAACACCAACGGCACCTCGAATTTGGTCTTACAGGGGCTGACGCGAGTTCGCTTAGGCAAAGCGGTCCAGACCCGTCCTTACCGCGTCCACTTGATCGAGCCGCTGATCCCGGAACCGACCGACAGCCTCGTCGCCGACGCCCTCGTCGCTCGAACTCTCGAATTGGTTGAAGCCCGCCTCAAGTTTGGCAATCCCCTCCCGCTCGCCGTGGTAACACAACTCTCTAGCGACGACACCGTGGGTCCGCCTCAAATCGAGAATCTCATTCGGGCCCTCGATCGAATCGGGGATCCAGGAACCTTGGCCGATCTGGTGGCGCGACTCTTTTTGCCTGACCCAATGATGCGCCAACTGATTCTGCAGACGGTGAACATTGAGGAACGTTTGCGCCACCTGGTCCATTTTTTGGTGGAGGAAGTTGCCCGAACCTCCAACGACAACGACTGAGCTCGTGGGCTCGCAACGTCCTGAACTGAACTCATGAAATCTACCTCCGAAGCACTCCGCCTTGCCGCTGCCAACAGTGGTGCGGAACCCTGGCGGCTCTGGGGTCCCTACCTTTCTGAACGGCAGTGGGGTACGGTCCGTGAAGACTACAGCCCAAACGG
>DLVS01000368.1 GCA_003445095.1 Verrucomicrobiales bacterium | reverse complement strand
ACCGCTTGAGAAAACTCTTCGAGCTTCATCCGATTGGCGGCGAATGCGTCCACCGCCGATTTCTTGACGCGCAAGGTTAGCACCGAGGTGCCCCGTTGCTCGCGCCGGTGGAATACCACTCGACCTCCACCAGGCCCGACGAGTGCATTGTCCGCTGACATTCCCGGAGGCGCTTGAGCAGTGACTTGAACGACGATCCAATTATCGGGAGTCAACCCGCGGAGATTTCCCGCGTGGCGAAGGGCTTCGATCAACCGTTGCTGTAGTGCGTTGACCTGCTCGGAGTCGAACTTCCGTGCCGTTGAATCATCATCGCCATCGGTGTCGTCGGCGGCGTCATCAGGATCATTCCGGCCCAACACCTCGCGTCGGGTTCGTTCCCAGGTGTTGTCGGCTTTCGACTTTGGTTCCGACTTCGCTTCTGTGCCGGACGGAGGCTTGACCAAGGGATAATCCACTCCCAATAGGAACACCGCGCCATATCCATCTAACATCAGGGCCTCAAGTTCTCGGCCGTTTCCCGCGCGCCAGCCATCGATCTCGAACAGCATGTCTCCGCGTCGTGGTTTCTCAGGATGGGCCGCCCGAGAAAGGATGGTCGCCATCACCGCCAAATCATTGCGACTCTCGACCACCGCATCCTCGGTAGCGTCCTCGTTGGGAATGACGAGCAAGCGTCGAGCTTCGGGCCCACTGTAACCAAAGCGCAATCCGCTGATCTGTCGCTCCACATCCTTCATCGCACGCTGGGCTTGCTGTCCAGCACGACGAAGTTCGATTGGCCAGTGGGCCGCGTCACCCTCGCCGCCGAAGCTAAGGATCTTGGGGACCGCCGGCGGTTCGGGAAGCTCAACTTCGCGAAGGCCCGTCGGGACATCCGGTTCGGGCGGCTCGACGGGCGGTGGATCGACAGGCGGAGCTTGTCCCCTGACAAAGGGTGAAGCGAATAGGAGAGCCAGGGCCAAGTAACGGCGTGAGATTGAAGATAGGTTCATAAGCGAGTTCATGGTTGAGGTTCGGTCGAGGAAGGATTCGATGGATTGGGAGAAGATTCCGCCGGCAAGTAAGAAGCCAGGAGACTGAGTTGCGATTCCGTTTGTTGAAAACCCGTGCCGGTGTGGCGAGCGAGCGTTAGCAGCCCGGCTCGTAAGGTTTCGGTGTCCAGCGCGCGCCGCCGGTCAAAGGTGTCGAGCGCAGCCAACACGTCACGACGGTCCGCCGCGAGGCCCGCGTTTACCTCGCGCATGAAGTCGGTCAACAACCGCCGATTTTCGCCGTTCGAGGCCTCTAAGGTAGCCACCGCCGCGGACTTGATCTCTTCTTGAAATTGGTGGCGCAATTCCTGGCGGGTCGCAGCTATTTCACGCTGAAGATCGGCCCTCGAGGTACCACTCCAACGCCCAATCAGGAAACCCGCACACAGCACCACCGACGCCGCTAGTGCCCACCGCACGACCGGAGCCCAGGCGACCGCGGCCGAACGCCGGCGCGGTAAGCTCAGAGAAGCTTTATCTTGATCGAGTGCCGCCAGAGTCGATCGAAGTTTCTCAACGTCGTGTTTGCAGGTCGCACACACTCGGACGTGCGCTTCCACATCTTGCACGGAAGACAGTGGCAGTTCGCCGTACACATAAGCGACCAAGGTTTCGGGAGCAGGATGGTTCATATGTGAGAGAGGGAGGAAGGATCAAAAATATTAGTACAACGATGGCAAGAATTGGGCGCCCCCGGAATGCTGGTCAGGCAGATCTCCGACAATTCTGTCCCATCCGTGTTTAGCTGCATTCATCTGTGGTTCAATTGCTTCGTTTTCGTTTCCGCACTGCCGGGTCTACGCGGGCGAGGCCGCCCGCGCTCCGGGATTGGGTCGACAATCTCGTTGGGTCTGTCTGTGTTCATCTGCGCGTGATGAATCATTCGGGACGTTGGTGCCGCAAAAGGACGGCCAATCGCTCCAGCGCTTCGAACATACGCGACTTCACCGTTCCTTCGGGAATTCCCAGCACCTCGGCGATTTCGTTGAACTTCAAGCCTTCGTAGTGCCTCAGAATCACCACGGTTCGCAGCGATTCCGACAGCCGCAGCACGGCGCGCCGGACCAATTCCGCTTGCTCTAACTTCTCAACGACTTCGGCCGGGGTCAGCGCTGCGCCCTCACGAGAGTCAGCTCCTGAGGGCCCATCCTCAGCGGCGGGTTCGTCCAATGAGCATTCCGGACGGCGCTGGCGTCGCCGCAGTTCATCATGGCAGAGGTTTATCGCAATCCGCCAGAGCCAGGTGGAAAACCGGCCCGAAGGTTCAAAATCGCGCCGACGAGAAAACACCCGAGTGAAGGCTTCCTGCGCGAGATCCTCGGCCCGATGAAGGTCGCCAGTCATGCGAGCGCAGAGCCGTTGAATAGGAGTTTCCCAGCGTTCCACCAACCGAGCGAAGGCGGCGTGGTCATCCGTCGTCTGAACGCGCCACATCGCTTGTTCATCAGTGAGTGAAAACGGCCAAGTCATGAAGCGTCCGGAAGTGGAACGTCATCGGCGATTAAATGGTTCGGATTATTTTCGGAATCCCACGAGGCGAGTGGAGCAGCGAAGACGGCTGCTTTGTGGGGATCTGTCCGGGGTTGATGTTTGGCGGCGTCCTCGGCCCGGACGAAGCGAAGGTTTATGCTGAACTGTGCCAGGCCGTCGAAGAAGTCATCGCGCTGATGGAAGCCGAGGGCCACCGGCTCCCCCGGTACCGCCAAACCGAGCTACAGTGGCAAGGTGCTCCTGCGATTGGAGCCGGCGGTGCATAAACGCTTAGCCCTCCAGGCCAAGGGGAATGGCGAGAGCCTCAATGCGTTTCTGACGAGGAAATTGGTCACCGGCTGAAACGAGGCCGTCCGACGGGCGGACCGACGTGTGGCAGAGGTTAAGCGACAAACCCTTGACCTTTTGTTTTAGGCAATAGGCCGTTGGCTGACGGCTCCACATTGTTCGTCATGCAGCTGCTGAACGGGCCGCACGTCGTGATGCATGATGCCACTTCCGAGGGTTTCCTGCAGTGAACAGGCGGCAAACGACTGAGCAGCCGCTTCGTACTTCGCGATCCAGTCGTTCCGGCTCCGGATCCGCTCTGGCGCGACGGGCCAGACTCCTGGACGCGGCTTCAGGTGACTGTTGATTCCAATCCGCCAAGGTTTGGGGCTGACACGCGCACGGAAACAATGCTGATTCAGGCACATTGCAGCGTAGACGGGGTCAGCGCCTAAAGCATCGAAGCACTCAATCACTTCCGGTTCGTTGGGACTGAACGTGCGATGGGTCGCCATCAGTCGCAGACCTGCCGGTGTTCGATAAACACGAAGGTTCCACTCCGGGTGCCGCGCGAGGAATTCGCGGACCCGAGTCTTAGCCGCGAGCTCCGCTCCACCCTTCGCCCTCTTGACGGTTCGATAGACCGTGTCAGCGGCGATCTTAGTGAACAACAACACGAGGGCCACCAAGATGATTCCAAGGGTCAGAGAACCGGCCAGCCAAGCAATCGCGCTGGCGAGGAGGAGCAGGACAATAAAGGCACTGAACGTGAAGGTGAAGGTTGGTTGGAGGCGAAAGTCGATATCGGCAAAGAAAACGTTGGGCGTGTTCAGACATCTAGCGCCATAGGAGTTTCGCGTGATGATCGTGTCACCGTGGCAACTCACGATCTCTTCGCGAATCGGAACGCCAATCGCCCCATTGTAAGGAGTCTTTGGTTCCCGCCGGGCAAGGGTCTCGCCCGAGAGCAAGCGTTGCAGCGCTTCAAGGGCGCGAACATCGGCGTTCGCTTGGGCCTCGGATTGACTGATCTCGGACCACCCAAACCGGCGAACGGTGATTTGTCGGCCTTTTTGACGATGTTGTGCGCGACCTTCAGCCCAGTACTGTGGAATGATCATTCGATGCTTTGACCACGAACCACTGACAGGCCGAGGTGACTACAAATTTGAGTTGGGTTCCGTCCACGCCGACGGCTCGACGCCCTTCGCTCGAAAGTACGCGAGTCGTGCCACCGCGAGCCGGGCAGATTCCAACCAGCGTTGGCGCCGAGAGATTTCGGCTCTACGTGTCGATATTTCCGAAGCGAAATCGGCCCGGACTCGTTCCAGGCGATCAGCTAGGCCGGCGACGTCGATTCCGTGCCCAGTCCAGCGCGCCTCTTGCCGACGCAGACGTGCTCGCTGGAGATGCCGAAACAGCAGGTACGTGATGAGAATCGCGACAACGCCCAACCGAATGAAATCCACCGTTCGCATAACCTACTAAGGCCGGCCAACTCTGGAGAAGTGTATGCGGCGCGCTCGACGAGACAAGGGTTCGGAGTCCGGCTTTAGCCAGTCACGGGT
>DLVS01000586.1 GCA_003445095.1 Verrucomicrobiales bacterium | reverse complement strand
CCCCCAGCACGAACTCACCATTGTTCGTTGTCTGGGCAGAGTGCTGATTGCTGAGGTAGTCGCCCAGCAGAACGACGGCCCCGGAAACGGGTGCATCAAACTCATCGACGACGCGGCCCCGGAATGAAAGGCCGGTATCCAAAGTGAACACGTAGGTCCCCGCCAACAATTGGCCAATCGCTTCGGGTTGGTTCGCGAACCGGGTCCAACCATGGCTGAGATGATCTTTGCGCCAGGGAGTACCTTCGAACCGGGAAAACAATTCCTCCGCCACGCGCGCGGTGGACCACCGCCCCTCGCTATCCGTGACAATCTGCAGTTCACAGGTGTGAGACTCAACCTGCGCGATCTCGGGACGGCCGTCGGGCAAATGGAGCTGTACCATGGTGTTGGTGAGTGGAACTCCCGCGATGTTGACAACGAGTCCACCGATGCGTGGCGCGCGGATCAACCGCACCTCCTGCACCGCCGGGATCGTTAACCCGCGAGTCCGATTCCAGGAAAGTCGAGTGTCGGCGTATCCTTCGAGGCGGAGGTCGATCGTGAGGACCGAGGCATTGGTTGGGTAGGTCACTTCGGCGCGACCGAACGCATCGCTGAATTGCGTCGGGAGAAGTTGTGTGCGCTCCGTCGTAAAGTAGGGAACCACTAGAACATTGGTGACCGGGGCGCGGGAATCCGCGGAACGAACCAAGAGCTGGAGCTGCTGTTCCTCATTCGTCGCCCCGGACGGTGCCACGCCCGGCGCGTTTTCTACCGCCGGGGTCGCGGCGACTTCCTCAACCATTGAACCACTTTCCGGAACCGGGGTAGCAGGACCATCCCGCCGAGCCAGCCAAAGGAGCGCGCCCAGCAAAGCGATTACGGCCAACCCAGCCGCGACGGGTAGGGAAGCCGAAAAAGCATTCGTCGAGGCGGAATCCTGAGGAGCTGAAGCCATTTTCGATGACCCTACCAACCCGCTCCGTGGGGCGGTCCAGACCGCGGCCGCAATCTGGTCCGCCAGGCCGATGGGAACCGGTTCCACCGCGTGGGCCGCTAGGGCCACACCCAACGCCGCCGCCGTTGTGGTGATTCCCCGTGCGGCAAACTGTTCTCGCAACCGTTCGAGTGACCGGCTCACTCGTTTCTGGGCCGCATCGTCGCTGAGCTCCAAGGCCGCACCGATCTCCCGGAAACCAGCCCCTTGGAAATAGCGGAGCAAAAGGGCCCGCCGATCCGGCTCAGGGAGGGAATCCAGCGCCTCATCGACCACCGGACGCACCGTTTCCCAAAAGGGGTCCTCCCCGGAGTCTTGCATTAGAAGTTCCATGGCTTGCCTTTCTCGAGCCTGCCGACGGCGCTCGCTCCGCGTCAGTTCCAGTGCCTCGTACCGGGACGCCCGGTGAAGCCATCCGGACAGCACCGCCGGGCCCGAACTCCGCTGCTTTTCGATCAGTTCCCACACCTGGGAGACTTTGTTCAGGAGGTCGAGGAACACCCTCTGGGTTACATCCCGGGCCAAGTCGGTGTCACCGGTCAAACGGCGCGCGACCGAATGGACCAGTGGCGCGTGGCGCTCCACCAGGATTGCAAACGCCGATTGCGAACCCTCGCGGGCGCATTGGCGTACCAATTCAGCATCGTCGGGCAGACTCATCTCACCCTGTCATCCGCCGCCGAGACAACGAATCCGACACCGCGACGGCGGAAGCGACGGACTTTGCCGAGACAATCATTGAGCCGACGACAAAAAAGCTAATTCACGGGATCGGGCCGCCAGCCGTTGGGTAGCCAAGCTGATGCGTTCCGTTTGGGCGGTGCTGGCGGTACGCCCGGAGGCCGATCCGGACTACGTGAGGCACACGCTCATTCTCGTGGAGCAGCCGCCGCTCGAAAGGTTAAGGAGGAGTTTGATCCGTGGCCACGCCCTCGCTCAACGAAAGTGAATTGCGCTTCCTGCAGGCGCTGTTGGGTCGCGAAGACCGTGATTGAGTAGAGTAGGCAGAATACCGTGTGGGCCTCACTGACTGTCACCGGACAGTTGAACGTTCAAGAAGGGCACATTCATTCCTAATCCACTGACTCGCTGTTGCGTCTGTTTCTTTCTGCTCCATTCAACTCCGAAATTCAGGCGGGACGCCTCCCGCGCCTTAGCCGGACCCAGGCAGTGGAAAAACTTGGAAAACCACGAATGGACACCAATTCACACCAATCGACCGATAATTTCGCGGGACGACGCCGGCCGGTTGGACTCACCTTTCAGTGACCACGACCCGCTCCTCCGAAAGCTTTGGTTTGACCTCTGCCTATCGGTGTTCATTTGTGTCTATTCGTGGTTGATCTGAATTGTCACGGCTTAGAGCTCGCGACGAAAAGTGTCTGAACGCTCGGGCGGCTTAACACGAGAAACGTACAGATACCGAGCAGCGTCCCGTAGGGGATGGCAATGCAAGATATTCCTGCCGTGATGAAACAGAGAACGGACGCTCGCCGATTTCCGAGGGCACGAGCTGTGAAGAACTTGAGCGTCGCCAAGGTGGCGCCAGCCAGCGTGACGAACCCACCCACCGCCGCGAAGATCAGACCCACCGCAGCAGGCGGCGGCTGATTGGCCCGGCCGCCGGAGGGTTCGACCAATGCGATGAAGATCCCCATAAAAACATATAGAAGTCCGAACAGGCTGAAAAATGCGGTGGTCCCTGCCGAAATGTAGTAACCGATCCGGAGGAGACGCAGGTGTTCCTGGTCGAGGATGAGTTGGCGTTCGTCGTCGAGCATGGTCCGCAGCCTCTGGCCGCCGGAACTGAGCTTCAAGCCGGAATAACGTTCGAACTGCCGGGCTGCCGACCTTGGTCACTCGGGCGTCACCACGCGCAAGAACACGGTCGGCTCACCGAAATTCAGATCGTCCACGGGCAGGAAAACGTTGATCTGAGGCATCGCAAACCACTTCACCGGATCCCAATGGTGGAGGTCGAACGAGCGATCCAAACGATGCATAAAGCGACTCGAGCTGGAGATCCGCATCAAATTGGGGTCCTGCAAAATCTTCAGATGGGTTGACGCTGCGATATCGTCCATCCGCGGCCCCGTCATTCCCAATCGATAGCTCTGCCGACCCTGGCTGCGTGGGAAAATGGCAAAGTGGTATGTCTGAGCGCGGACGGCCTCGAAAAGGATCAATTCTCGGTCCAACGGCAGCGCGGGAATCTGCACCTGTAGCGATTCGAGCGAGGACCAGCTTTCTCCAAGAAACACCTTGATTCCCGGCAGGGGCAGGTTGGTTGGTGAACCATACCCGCGAATCACCTCCAGCGAGTAAGTCCCTTCTGCAGGTGCCGTCCAACGATGCCACAGGACCCCGTAGGCAGCATCAGGAAGTAGGCTCCGCTCTTCGGGCGAAGTCGTCGCAGGCCAAGCCGAGATTTGCTCAGGGCGATCAAAAACTCTGGGGTGATCGAAGGAGTCGTTCTCCAATCCAGGATAAAAAGAAACGGACTGATTGAACCACTCGGGGGAAGAGTCTTCAAATGCCAGGGCCAACCGTTCGCCAGCGATGGCCGTGAAACTCCCGAGCTGCGGGACGGAATCATCAGCCAACCTAATCGAGACGAGCGGCACCAACGTGTTCAGCGTCTCGCCACGATATAACGCGATCCGACTTCCTCGTCGGCCTTGGAATTCCAGCGCCTGAGGACCACTCCGAGGCGCCTGCCATTCGTACCACAGCGAACGCGCCGCGGGCTGTCCGGCGTGCGCAGGCTCTCCGGCTTCGGCGGTTCGCAGGGAATAACTGCGATCATCCCCCAGAGAAAACTGCGGCACAGGTATCCTCCCGGAGAACCAATCATTCCGCGGCGCTGTTTCCACATAGTACTGGCTGAAATACGTCCACCGGCTCGCTTCCGCCTGGACCCGCAACCGATATTCAACGCCGGCGTGAAGCGCAAACTCTTGGGTCACGAACCCGGGCGACACAGGCGCGACGGCGCGGAGATTCGAAAGGGTGTTGCCCTCGAATAATTCCAGGGTAGCACCCACTTGTTCCGCTGACGTAATTTCCTGATTACGCTGAAAGAAGTTCACGCTCAGGCGAACCATCTGATCCTTCTGCGGAATTAGGACGAACCAGGCGGATCCGGAGTTGGTAAGTCCGCCCTCGGCGGGTTCGCCGGCTTCGAAACTCAGTGGACCTGGCGCTTGGGTTATTTCAGTGGTTTGCCGCACCGGCTCCAAATTCAGCGGTTCGGGACGATCAAATCGATCATTGGGTGGTGTTCCGTAGATGACGGGAACTAACCGAGGTTGCGAAGAGGTGTCGGAGGGTGCCACGAGACAACGAAAGTAAAGACGTTCTCCCGCGATGGCCGCGAATCCCTGGATCATCGAGGGAAGTTGATCACTGGTCAGCCGTTCTAGGTCGGCAAGCGTGTTACCTCGATAGGCTTCGCATGTTGGACCTTCGGCGAGGTAGTTTCCCGTCACGGGTACGATCCAGCTCCACCACAAGCTTCCGTGGTTTCCTCCGAGGAGATTTGAATTCGGCTCCGCTTCCTCGAAGGATGCGCCGGCAAAGAAGTCTGAGCTCAAATCCGTGTCGGGCAGCGGCAGAGTTCGCTCAAACGTATCGTTCGGGGCCGTTGGGTTGATATGCAAAACTCCGGCCGAGCGGTTGGCGGTGACCAGATTCACCGTTCCCCAGGCTGAATTAGCCGGATTGTCGAAGGGGTCTACCGCAGTCCACCAGTCTGGATCACCCCAAAGCCGATCCACTTGAATCCAGAATTGATCGCCGGCCTTGGCCGAGACGGTGACAGTGGCGTCGGCGGAGCGATAGCTTGAGACCGAATACTCGAACTCGCATAATTCACAGGACCTGGAGAGCCAGACCGCGAAGCCTCCATTGGTGGCCCGGCTCAAGCGCTCAAGATCGTTGAATGTGATCGGCGGATCGGTCGGTGGGGTGGATCGTCTCCGGAACACGGCGAGTTGTGGGTAGGCGCCCGGCGCACTGGCGTGGAACGCGTAGCCACCATTGGTGGGAGCCGTCCACCGAAACCAGATCGAGCGGCCGCCGCGCGGCGCGATAGCAGACGATTCGTACCCGCGGTCGTTGACGATGATGTGCTCGGTAACGCCGAAGTCTGGCTCACCTTCTTCGACTGAGGCGCGGTCTAAATCGAAAGTGATCCCCGATGATGATGAATCCAGAATCGTTGCCTCGACCAGGCGATCGTTTTTGGGCGGCGCACTCGAATCGAGTCGGATGCTCACTCCGTATTCTCCCATCCACGGTTCCGATCCACTGAGCGCGAACCGGTAGTCGCGTCCGGCTACGACGGGAAACCGCGTCAGTTCGTGCCCAACTTTTCCGAAGACCTCTCCTTCCACTTTCCGCAACGACGCCAGGCTCGTGACGTTGGTGTAGATAACCAGTCGAGGTGCGCCAAGCTGTCGTGGCGCGACCAAGGATGGCACGAGCGGCTCGCGGCGGGAGAGGACTAATTGCGCTACGCCATCTCGCGGCGCCTGCCAGGCCAACCACACCGAGCGAGGCGGTACGTTGGTGATCCCGGCCCCGCCTCCCAAGCTCTCGGAGTAATGGGACCGTTCCCCCGACTCGCCCGTTGCTTCTCGGAAGTCCACCCATCGAAACGCGGATTCGCCGTGGAGCATCAAAGGCTCAGCGAAGGCATCTCCCGGAGGACTGGCCCAGGCTCCCCAAAGAGCCCAAACGATCCCGCTAGCCAGCGCCCAAATAAAACGCCGGCGCTGGTGTTCAAGTTTGGCCGCGATTGGGGGCGCTACCCAAGTTCGCGCCGTCGAGAGAGGCTTGGTCCTGATGTTGAAACGTTCACTAACTGGCTTTCGATGGTCAATCGAGTTCTGCGCCCGCCGCTGAGAAGACGGGAACATGGGCTCCTGAAATGACTGGGTTTTAGCATCGGGAGCATTGCCTTGAAGTGGTGACCTCGGCAGATGTTCCGGCTGGATGCCAGCAACGTCATCGTTCGACTCTTTTGGTTCCAGGCAATGCCCTCAAGGAGCCCCGGACCGTGAGGCGACCTGCCCACCCGCCCTTGGTTTTTGGTTTAGCTTGGTGATTGGCGAATCGGTGGAGTTTCGCAGATTCTGGTGATGAATCTCGTGTCGGATGTTCGGTGTGGAGCAATCGGCCAGTCCGAACACCGCACTTCCCTTGTCCGGCCGACTGTGGCTAGCTTGTCGCCACTCCATGGGTGCGTTGCCGAAATCCGGTCGCCATTTCCGCTCTTTGAGGGGAAGGTTTCGGACGGGGCGCCCCGCCTTCCCCGGATCACCATGTCGCTAACTTCCCTCAAGACGAATGCCGCCTCCGTCGAGGTGGATGGCCATCAGCTCAAGTGTCTGATGTGCGGACACGAATCCTTTCACAAGCGGCGTTCGCACATTGCCACTGCCTTGGTTACCTCGATGAATCCGGAGTGGATGGACCGCCAGGCGTCCTGCCTCGTTTGCGACCATTGTGGATTCATTCACTGGTTTCTCAGTAATTGATCGAGTGGGCGGCAGCCCGCGGTGCTTCCACTACCGCTCTTTCCGGCGCAGGGATAAGTCCAGCGCACTTTCCCCAAGGATTTGTCTTCCGATTTCTTTGGCGTGCTCCTCGCGCGATTCACGGTGGTTGGGGCGAGTTTCAACACGTCTCACGTGGTAAACCTCACCCCCCATCGAATCCGCAGCTCGCGTGGAGTCGCGGTGGGGCAACCTGGGCAACCCCACCCGTAAGGCGCTTCCCTCGTTCCCCGCCGCAACTCGACACACCTGGCGGAATTGAATGCGGCCGTGGTGAAACTCAGCCCTACCACGTTCGACACATTCTTCTGCCGACAATTCCCCATTAATCCGTACCCTCCGCCCGCTGCTTATGCCGCATCGAACATCTTCGCCTTCTTCTTCGCCGTCCGCCCGCCGGGAGTTCAAGAAACTCATGGCGGCCAATCGTTCTGAGATTGCCGTCCGCATTTTTCGAGCGGGCACCGAACTTCGCTTGCGCACCGTCGCCATCTACGCCCAGGAGGACCGTTTTTCGATCCACCGCTTCAAAGCCGATGAATCGTATCTGGTGGGTCAAGGCAAAGGACCGGTGGCGGCGTATCTCGATATCGACGGCATCGTGGAGGTCGCGAAGGAGAAAGGGGTGGACGCCATTCACCCAGGCTACGGATTCCTCAGCGAGAATCCTGAGTTTGCGCGGGCATGTCAGCGCGCCGGCATCGCATTTGTCGGCCCCAGCCCAGAGTTGCTCGACATGATGGGAGACAAAACTGCGGCACGGGCCGTCGCCGACCGTTTGGGAGTTCCCACATTGCCCGCAACGAAGGAGCCCGTCTCGGAACGCGCGGCATCCCTCAAGGCGGCGAAGGCCATCGGCTTTCCGCTGATCATCAAGGCGGCGTTCGGAGGCGGCGGTCGGGGCATGCGGGTGGTTCGGAAGGAGTCGGAATTGGCCACGTTGCTCGACGAAGCCCAGGGCGAAGCCGGACGCGCGTTCGGAAATCCCGCGGTGTTCCTCGAGAAGTACATTCCCCGCGCGAAACACATCGAGGTGCAAATACTCGGCGACCAACACGGCAACGTCGTTCACCTCCACGAACGAGATTGTTCGGTCCAACGCCGACACCAAAAGGTCATCGAAGTCGCTCCGAGCTACGGACTGCCAGAAAACATCATCCGCGAACTCTGCGACGCCGCGACCCGCATCGCGCGTGACATTCGCTACAACAATGCCGGCACGATCGAGTTTCTCTACGACCTGGACAACCACCAGTGGTTCTTCATCGAGATGAATCCGCGGATTCAGGTCGAACACACGGTGACGGAAGTGATCACCGGCCTGGATTTGGTACGGGCCCAAATCCTCATTGCCCAGGGGCACTCGTTGCATTCGCGTGAAGTAGGCATGCCGGCGCAGAACCAAATTCCTCGCAACGGCTATGCGATCCAATGCCGGGTGACCACCGAAGACCCGGAGAACAAATTCACTCCGGACTACGGCAAACTCCTCGCCTATCGTTCGCCCGGCGGCTTCGGCATCCGGCTCGACGGTGCCATGGGCTATTCCGGCGCGGTGATTACGCCCTTCTACGATTCATTGCTCGTGAAGGTCATTGCCTCCGGACAGAGTTATGAAATTACACTCGACCGAATGCATCGTGCCCTGTCCGAGTTCCGGATTCGCGGAGTTAAGACCAACATTCCCTTTCTTGAGAACGTCATCCACCATGCCGAATTCCGGACGGGCCAGGCCACCACGACGCTGATTGACACGACTCCGGAGCTCTTCCTTTTCAAAACCCGCAAGGATCGCGCGACGAAACTGCTCAGCTTCTTGGGCAACGTCATTGTCAACGGCAATCCCCACGCCAAGGGCTTTCAGCCCAAGACACCCTTCGCGATCGCGCTTCCTCCCGCGAGCGCCAATCCGGCGGGACCGATCCCCAAGGGAACCCGCGATCTTCTGCTCGAACTGGGCGCTAAGAAGTTCGCGGATTGGACGCTGCAACAGAAGCGCCTGCTCGTCACGGACACTACCTTCCGCGACGCTCATCAATCGTTGATGGCCACGCGGGTCCGGTCGTACGACATGCTGGCATGTGCCGACGCTTTGGCACGGCGGTTGGGGGATGTGAAGACGGGACTGTTCTCCCTGGAGATGTGGGGTGGAGCGACGTTTGACACGGCGATGCGGTTTCTCAACGAGGACCCGTGGGAACGGCTTCGCCAGTTACGAGCTAAGATTCCCAACATCTGCTTTCAAATGCTGTTCCGGGGAGCCAATGCGGTTGGCTACTCCAATTATCCCAACAACGTCGTGTCCGGTTTCGTGAAGCACGCGGCGGCTTCGGGCATGGATCTGTTCCGCATTTTTGATTCGCTCAATTACACGCCCAATCTGCGCGTGGCGATGGAAGCGGTTCACGAAACGCACGCGATCTGCGAGGCGGCCATCTGTTATACTGGGGACATTTTGGATGAGCGCCGCGACAAGCATTCGCTGAAGTACTACGTCAAGTTGGCTAAGGAACTGGAGCGGATGGGCGCGCATTTTCTCGCCATCAAGGACATGGCGGGCCTGTGCCGACCGTTCGCCGCCAAGAAACTGGTCAAGGCGCTTAAAGAAGAACTCGCGATTCCGGTCCACTTCCACACCCACGACACCGCCGGAGTGCAGGCTGCAGCGATCCTGAATGCCTCGGATGCGGGCGTGGACGTCGTTGACTTGGCTCTCGCCGCGATGTCCGGAAGTACGTCGCAGCCCAACATGAATTCCGTCGTCGCCTCGCTGCAACACACGCCCCGCGACACCAAACTGGAGGTTCAGGCGCTCGCGGAGTTTTCCGATTATTGGGAAAAAGTCCGCGAGTTCTACGCTCCGTTCGATACCGCGCCGAAAACGGGCTCGGCCGAAGTCTATCTCCACGAAATGCCCGGCGGCCAGTACACCAACTTGCGTGAACAAGCGGCCAGCATGGGAGTGTTGTCCCGCTGGCCGGAAATCTCCCGGACGTACACCGAGGTAAATCAGTTGTTCGGTGACATCGTGAAGGTGACGCCGTCGAGCAAGGTGGTAGGTGACATGGCCCTGTTCCTCTTCAGCCGCGGCATCAAGCCCGCCGACGTCGTCAACCTGGAGCCAGGCACGACGCCGTTTCCGGAGAGTGTCATCGACATGCTGAGCGGTGGGTTGGGTTGGCCGCAGGGGGGCTGGCCCGAAGCGGTGCAGCGGGTGGTGTTGGGTGAGAAGCGAGCGGCCGAGGCGCAGAAGAATTGCGCGAAGGGAATTGTCCCGGGCGGCAGTGTCCCGCCCGTCAATTTGGAAAAACTGCGCAAGGAGCTGGCCGAGCGGCTGAAGCGTGAAATCACCGAAGACGACGTCTTCAGTCACCTGATGTATCCGCAGGTGTTCGCCGATTTCTCCAAGCACCTCCGCGAGTACAGCGATGTCAGTGTGCTTCCCACGCCGGCATTCTTTTACGGACTGCGCCGGGGTGAGGAAATCGCAGTCAATATTGAGGAAGGCAAGACACTCATCGTCCGCCTCGTCAACGTTAGCGACCCCGACAAGGACGGTCGGCGAACGGTGACGTACGAATTGAACGGCATCACTCGCGAGACCTACATCAGTGACCGAAAGGTGGCGCCCCAGGCGCGCAGCCGAGTGAAAGCTGACCTGGCGGACCCGCTACAAATCGGGGCGCCGATTCCGGGTTTGGTGGCGGCCATCGCCGTCTCGGTGGGGCAAAAAATCAATCGAGGCGACAAACTGTTAATGATGGAAGCCATGAAGATGCAGACCACGGTGACCGCGGCGGCCGATGGCGTGGTGGCGGAAATCCTAGTTCAAGTGGGAGAAACCGTGGAGAGCAAGGACTTGCTGCTCAAACTGCGCTCGTGATGAATGCGTTCGTGTGACGTCATCGCCACCCGAGGCACGCGCTCCCGCTAAGCGCAGCGTCACTCAATTCCCATCATTCAGCGGCTGCGTACTGCGCAAGTAGGCGAACAAATCGCGGACTTGTTGGTCGCTCAGACTGCTAAGCAATCCCTCGGGCATCAGCGAAGCCCCCGCTGGCTCCAAGGATTTTAACTCGCCTCGCGGCAAGGGCACGGTGTGACCGTCCGGCGTTCTCAGCACAACCATTCGGGTGTCCTGGTCGGCGAGGAAACCCGTCAGGAGGCGGCCGTCTTTCGTTTCAGCCGAAAAGCTCTCGTAACCCTCACGGATTTCTGCCCCCGGATTCACGATGTTCAATAGCAGATTCCCGAGATCCGTGCGCTGATAAACCGTAAGGTCGGGTCCGATCTCAGCCCCCTTTCCAAAAAGGCGATGACAGACACCGCAGTTCTCCAAGAAGAGCTTTTTGCCGTTGTAGGGAGAACCGGTCGTCAAGTTGATGACCTCCGCCAGTCGCGCGATCTCTTGCTCTTTCTCGGCGGAAGTGGCCTCACGCACGTTGGGCCATAGTTGTGTTGTGAGACGATGGACGTCGTCACGAGTCGTGACCGAACCGCCCGCCGGTGCCTCGGCATTTGCCAGCTTCATCATCTGGCGAACGGTGTCGGCCGAAACGGAAGGCTTGGGAACCTGTCCGGACTCAACCGCCTTGAGGAGGGCCAGGGACCAAGCTGGGCGACTTGTCAACAACCCGAACGCGGCTGGCCGAATCTCCGCCGGATAGGTGGGAAGTTGGGTCAAGACTTCGGCGGCAATCTCCGGGGAATCGTACAACTGCAACGCCCCCAGTGCGGCGCGTCGAAGTTCGACTGCCTTTGCATCGCGCGCCACCGCGAGTAGAGCAGGTACGGCCGACGGTTGGCGGACCTCTCCAAACACGCTGATCAACTGCAAGCGCAGCGAGGCGTCCGCCGAAGGATCAGTAATGGTTGCCAGAGCTTGAGTAACGGCGGCCGGTTTGCCTCGGCGTGCGCCAATTAGAACCGATTCCCCGCCGGCCTGCTCCATCGCCTGAATCAACTCATCGGGCAGACCCGTCAGCGGCCGGCCCTTATAGGCTTCTTCAAATCCGCGCGTGAGCTGGGCCGTCTGTTCTGAACCAGGTGAGAGCGCGAAGAGTTTGGCGCAAGTCAACAAGTCTTCCCGCTTCCCCGTCGCCGCGAATCGGCGCATCAGTCGGGAGAGGATCGCAGTCTGTACGATCGGAGCTCGCCAGAGTTCGCGATCCGAAAACACTCCGAGCACTGCCTCCCGATCCGTGCTGCATTTGTCCTCAATGGCCCACCACAACAACAAGGGTTGTCGCGGATCGCTGGCATCCGCGTCGTGCGCCAGCAAGGCCTTGATGATGGGCATCGCCTCGGCAGCGGGCAGTCGCTTTGCGGTTGAAGCGAGCTGGGCCCGGACTTCGATGTTAGGTTCGGTGGCGGCGAGGTCTGCAATTTTTCTAGCCAGTGCCGGGTTCGCTTTCCTGCCATCGCCCACCAGACGGACCGTCCAGAGCCTAACTTCCGGGACCCAGTGATTGAGGCAGAATTCGGTGTCCTCCGCCGAGAATCCCCCGCAGGCATTCAGCGCCCAGAGCGAGCCCAACGCCTTCGCGCGTTGGGCCGGACCCAGCAAGGATACGGTATAAAGAGCATCTCTAGCGGGATCGCGGGCCTCCCGAAGCGCCGCCCTGAGTGCGGGAACCTGTGACTGGTCTCCGCGATCTCCCAATAGTCTTACGGCCGTCTGCTGATACCAGCGGGAGGATTCCTGCGCCTCGGCCACCAACCGTTCAGGCGGATAGGAGGCGTTGCCAGTCAGTCTTCCTTCCAAGCCCCCTCTCGGCCGCAACCGATAGATTCTCCCATTGCTCTGATCGATCTGACCCTCGTGGTTGCGATAGTGATTTACCTGCCGATCGTACCAGTCACACACGTAGATCGCGCCGTCGGGGCCCAGTTTGATGTCCACTGGACGAAACCATTTGTCGGCACTCTTCACCGGGTGTCCGAGATCGCGCGTCCGAAAGGTTGAGCCGTCCGGAGTGATCTCACTCATCACGATCCGACCCTGAAGCGGCTCCACGCCGAAGAGCTTTCCCTGATAGTTTGGGCCGAGCGCGCCGCTATCGTAGATCAGGAAATTGTGCGTGAACCGATCCACGTCGTTGTGGGGCATCTGAGGGAAATAGCCGAAAGCATACGGATTCGAGAGCGGCCCGTGTTTGTCGAACCCCTTTTGCAGATACGCGCCCTGTTGGTAATGGAACCCGCGCGTATTGCCGCCGTTGTGGCCGCTGAAAATCCGGCCCGCAGAATCAATCTCGAGCCCAAACGCATTCCCACCTCCTTCACTGAAGACTTCGTAAATCCGTTTCTCGGGATGATAACGCCAGATGTTCTGACCCTGCGAATAAATGGGCCGCATCGGAGTGGTCGCTGGTCCGTGGTCCGCGGTCTGTGGAAGCGACTGACCACTGACCACTGACCACTGACTCTCCGGCATCACCTTCCCATCCTCTTCATAAACCAAAATGTTTCCGGTCACCGTCGAACCTTGGCAGCCGTAAAGCCACCCATCCGGTCCCCAACGCAGCGAGTTGGCGACCGAATGGGTGTCCTCGAGCCCGAATCCCGACAGCAATACTTTGGGATCACCATCAGGCACGTCGTCCCGATTGGCGTCTGGATAAAACAGCAGATACGGCGGATTCAACACGAAGACACCGCCGCGTCCGAAGGCGACGCTCGTGGCAATGTTGAGTCCGTCCATAAAGGTCTTGTGACGATCGAACGTTCCGTCGCCGTCGGTATCCTCGTGAATCGTGATTCTGTCGGCGCCGCGAACTCCGCGGGGCGGCGGATCGGGCACCTTGTCATAGACCGCACGCCAAAAATTGTCGCGGCTCACCATTTTCACGCCGGCGGGGTCCGGATATTGCCGATACTCCACCACCCACATTCGACCGCGCTCGTCGAAGGTGAGGAAAACTGGTTGCGCGATGAGCGGCTCGGCAAGGACTTGTTCGAACACGAGGTCATCGAAGACTTGAAAGGACTTGGCCGATTCCTCGGGGCTGAGCGGGCCCAACTGTTCTGGGCTCGTCGTTGGGGCTGTCGCCGCGTTGGGAGTTGGTGTCGTTGGCGTACTTGAAGTCGCCGAAGCTTGCGGCTTGGGTTCCGTCGTCTTGGCGGCGGGAGTCGTGCGGGCGGGGCCGCCCGCGCTCCCGGCCGGGGGAATGAAATCGTTCATCGCCCACAGAATTCCGTTGAGGAGCAGATGGCGAAAATTCGGATCGGCAAAATCTTCCGGGCCTCCCAACGACGTATAAAAGACCCGGTGGTTATCTCGCGTGTTGATCCACGCCACGGGCTCTACTTCGGATTTTCCGTCCTCCGTTTGGCCGGTTAGTAACGGCGTCACGGTCTGAATCAGATTGCGACTTCGATAAAGATGCGATTCCGACCGGAACTCGGGAGCGACGTGCTTGAGGATGGGATTTCCCGCCGTTTCCCGAATGACTTTCACCACGGTGGTTTTGCCCGGCCCTTTGCCATAGTGATCCTGATAATCACCGCCCAACACCTCGGTATCGAAGTTGGGCCACGTCGTTTCGGTCGCGACCTTCTGGTCCCGGAT
>DLVS01000486.1 GCA_003445095.1 Verrucomicrobiales bacterium | reverse complement strand
ACGTTGCCCGGCCAGTGATACTTGAGCAGCAGTTCCATGGCTTCGGTGCTCAGTGAACTCACCGGCTTGTTGTTGTCGGTGGCGAACTCCTTCAAAAAACGACTTGTCAGGGCCGGAATGTCCACCCCGCGTTCACGCAGCGGCGGCAAATGAATGGGCACGACGGCCAGTCGATAATAGAGGTCTTCGCGAAACTTCCCTTCCTTCACCAAGACTAACAGGTCCTTGTTCGTCGCGGTGAGCAACCGCACGTCGGCCGTGAGGGTTTTGCTCGAGCCGAGCCGCTCAAAGGTCCGCTCACCCAGAAAACGCAGTAGCTTCACCTGAGTGGTGGCGTCGATCTCGCCGATTTCATCCAGAAACAGCGTTCCACCCTGAGCCTGTTCGATCCGGCCGATGCGCCGTTCGTGGGCTCCGGTATAGGCGCCCCGTTCCGCTCCAAAGAGCTCACTCTCTAACAAGGTAGCCGGCAAAGCCGCACAATTGACCGTGACCAGCGGCCCTCGCGCCCGTGGACTGTTCTGATGAATCGCTTTGGCCACGAGTTCCTTGCCCGTGCCGCTCTCGCCGGTAATCAGCACCGTCGCCTTCGTGGGAGCCACCGCCTGGATCGTCTCGAAAACCTCCTTCATGGCGGGGGCTTCACCGATCAACGTTTCCATCCCGAACTTCTGGTCGAGCCGCTGATGCAGTTGCGTGTTTTCCGATTCCAGACTCCGCCGCTGCAGCGCACGTCGAATGCGCAGCTCCAACTCGTCGATCTGTAGCTTTCCTTTGGAGATATAGTCGTCGGCTCCCTCTTTCATTGCCTGCACGGCGACGTCTTCCGATCCGTATGCCGTCATCAAAATGCATACCGGCGCCGGGTCGAGTGACTTGGCTCGCCGGATCAATTTGAGGCCGTCCTCGCCCGCCATTCGGAGATCCGTCAGCAGCACCGCGAAGTTCTCCTTCTCGAGCAATTGCCAGGCAGATTGCGCGTCTTCCGCCACATAGACTTCAAACTTGTCCTCCAATGCGGCCCGCAACCCGTCGCGGGTCGTTTTCTCATCATCAACGATTAGTAAGTTAGGTGTCGTCATTGAAAGCTTTGCGAAATCAAACGGCGGTCCGGAACTGGATCCGCTCCGACGGGAACGCGAGCATTAAGATTCGGCGACGCTCGCACGCGGCCGGCGATGCCGCAACGCGAGAACTGGGACCGCGGCTATGGACCGCCTGACTTATGCGCAGCGCGAAACCTGCCGGTGCGCCGGTCGATCATTCAAACGTGTTCATTCAGCCTCACCCGCTGCGGCCAGTCATCGATCCAGCCGCCGTCCTGCCGGGCTGTGAATCCCATTGCCGAGCGCGGGCTCGTTCTTAGACTCGCCCCGGAATGAATTCGACTCCGGCCGCTACCACGCCTGGCAACACGTGGTTCTATTTCACGCTCATCACGGTTTTCACCTGGGGCATCTATGGAATATTGCTCCACAAAGGTCAGGTGCTCATGGGCGATCCGGTCAACGGACGTTACAAAGCGTTCCTCTTCGTGGGGATCGCTTACTTCCTTACGGCCGTGCTAGCGCCATTGGTTCTGTTGATGGCCCGAGGCGCGGCCTTCAGTGGTTACACGACCGCTGGGTGGAGTTGGTCGTTGATTGCGGGAATCTTGGGCGCGATCGGAGCGTTCGGCACGCTTTTGGCCTTCGGGGCACAGGGCAGTCCGGCGGTGGTGATGTCCATTGTTTTTGCCGGCGCGCCCGTGGTGAATGCGTTGGTCTCGCTCTGGTTGTTTCGGCATCAGATCGATTTTAGCAAAGTGAACCCGGCCTTCTACCTCGGGATCGCCTTGGCTGTCGTGGGGGGCGGCCTCGTGATGAAGTTCAAGCCCAACCCAGCGCCCGCGAAACCCGCTTCCACGGTGATGGCACCCGGGACGACCTCAGCTCGCGTCTGACTGTCGTGGCCGCTCCCACCGACAACCCACGCGATCTCGCGTCGACTCAACTCGCAGCGCTCCAGAACCTGTGGCCCGAGGTCATTAGGGGGAACGGCTTTTATCAAGCTCGACTCGAAGCGTGTGGGATGATTGCGCCCCCGGCGACTGTGGCGGAATTTTCTGCGCGCGTTCCGTTCACAACCAAGGCCGACCTCGTCGCCGACCAAGCGGCTCATCCGCCGTATGGCACGGATCTCACGTACCCCATTGCTCGCTACACCCGCTGCCACCAGACAAGCGGCACGCGCGGCGCTCCGTTGCGCTGGCTCGACACTCCCGAATCGTGGGAGGTAATGGTTGATGACTGGGTCGAGTTGCTAGGTGTCGCCGGCATCGGCCCGGGTGACCGAATCCTGTTCGCCTTCAGCTTCGGCCCATTCTTGGGATTTTGGCTCGGCTTCGAAGCGGGGCAGAAAGTGGGCGCCCTATGTTTTCCGGGCGGCGGGATGAGCAGCCCCCTTCGCTTGCGCGTCTTGCTCGAAAACAGTTGCAGTGTTCTCTGCTGCACTCCGACCTACGCACTCCGCTTGGCAGAGGTCGCGGCCGCCGAAGGACTCGACCTGAATCGCAGCCAGGTTCGTACGATCATTGTGGCGGGCGAGCCCGGCGGCAGCCTACCGGCGACTCGTCAGCGCCTGGAAACCGCCTGGCGCGGCGCCCGCGTCTTCGATCATCACGGCATGACGGAGACTGGCCCGGTGACGTTTGAGAATCCCGCGATTCCCGGTCATTTGCGCCTGTTCGAAAACAGTTTCCTGGCGGAGGTCATCGATCCGGGAACGGGCAAACCCCAAACCATCGGCGAAACCGGTGAATTGGTTCTGACGACGCTGCGGCGAATCGGCTCTCCCCTGCTCCGTTATCGCACCGGGGACTTGGTTCGCGCTCGGACCGCCCCGAATAACTCGCTGCTGTTTGAAGGAGGAATCTTGGGACGCGTGGATGACATGGTTGTTGTCCGTGGAATCAATGTGTACCCGGCGGCCCTTGACGAAATCATTCGCGCAGTCCCTGAGGCCGGTGAATACCGGGTCACATTCGATACCCGGGGCGCCTTGACCGAGCTGAATCTCGAGCTTGAAGCCAGCGACGCCGTGGCGAAGGAGGTTGCCCGGCGGCTCCAGCGGGCACTGGGATTACGCATCTCCGTGACAGCAGTGAGCGCTCAGTCCCTGCCCCGCTTCGAACACAAAGCTCACCGGTGGCAACGGCGGTGAGCGATGGCCTAGGCTTCCAATTCCACAATCACCCGGCCGTCCTGAACTTCGACGGGATATTTTTGCAACGGGCGATCCGGTCGCGTCACGCACGCCCCGGTGGTCGCGTCAAATTCCCATCCGTGCAGTGGGCAAAATAGCCGCTGACCGTCGAGGTAGCCGGCCCCCAACGGCACACCTCGATGGGGACAGGTGTCGTCCATCGCGTGAAAAACTCCCCCCACATTCGCGAGAGCCAATCGACGGCCGCGAACTTCCACCGAACGGCACTGACCAGGCGGAAGTGAATCGGCCGCGGCAATGTCATACCACTGGCTCATTCAACCTCCGTTCCCGTCGAAGGTTCGGTCGCGGCCTTGGGGGTAGCTGGCTTGTTCTTCTTCCACGGCATGTCGGGAAACTTCTCCGGCAACTTGAAGGCTTGCGGCTTTGGTCCGGCCATCTTGAGTTCGTCGTCCAGCCCGCTCGCTGGTGACGATGACTTGGCACCCGGTGCCGCTAGGTCTTGCTTCCACGAGGCAATGCGCGCCTGAAGCCCGTGATGTTCGGCGGTCT
The DNA here is from genome assembly GCA_003445095.1 of Verrucomicrobiales bacterium. Classification (GTDB taxonomy): domain Bacteria; phylum Verrucomicrobiota; class Verrucomicrobiia; order Limisphaerales; family UBA9464; genus UBA9464. Next base: position 3,562 of record DLVS01000486.1, on the reverse strand, counting down.
TCTTGTCGCCGGACTTCATGTAAAACAGGGACAAGTTGGTATGCACCAACTGTTCGTGCGGACGAAGCTTCTCCGCTACGTGTCCCTCTCTAATTGCGGTGGCGAAGTCACCTTTGCGGTAATAACACATCGCAATGCTGAGTTGCGCATCGAAGTGGACGGGGTCCTCCGCCAAGATGCCGCGCAACTTCCCGATCGCACCGTCGTAGTCTCCAGTCGAGAAATCGAACATCGCGTCGTCGTAGATCGCTTGAAGGTCACTCACTCCGGCAGCGTGGCGGCCAGGCAGAGGTCCGGCAAGCATCACCGACGGCCCCACCCCATTGAATGGGTCCGCTCACTCGATTGTTCGCGCTCGGTCTAGGCCTTTGTTCGCTTCGACATCTCACACCGACCCCGCATGCTCAAGAGGTGCGGCCGATCTATTTCGACTACAACGCCACGACCCCGCTGGATCCCCAAGTCCGCGAGGCGATGCTCCCCTTTCTCGACTCGGTCTGGGGTAATCCCTCGAGTGTTCATCAAATCGGTCGGACCGCGCGTGCGGCCCTAGATGACGCACGATATCGCCTCGCAGAACTTTGGGGGTGCAAGCCCAGCGAAGTCGTTTTCACGAGCGGCGGCACCGAGGCGAATAACTTGGCCGTGTTCGGGACTGCTCGGCTCCGCCGGGATCGCGGCCGGCACCTGATTAGCACACCCATTGAACACCACGCCGTGCTGCACGCGATCCAACACCTGGCAAGCCACGAAGGATTCGAAGTGACCTGGCTCCCGGTCGATTCGACCGGCCGAGTCGCCCCCGAAGATGTCGTCCGAGCGCTCCGTCCGGACACAATTTTAGTCTCGGTAATGGCCGCCAACAACGAGATCGGAACGCTCCAACCAGTGACCGAAATCGGACCGTTATGCCGGGAACGGGGAATCGCCTTTCACACCGATGCGGTCCAGGCGTTCGGCAAGTTACCCTTCACAAATATCCACCAGTTCAATGCCGACTTGGTCGCCGTCTGCGGGCACAAATTCTTCGGGCCGAAAGGGGCGGGAGCGCTGTACATCCGGTCGCCGTTACAACCGCAGTCGGTCCAAGTCGGCGGTGGGCACGAAAACGAACGTCGCGCTGGAACGGAAAATCTGCCGGCCATTGTTGGGTTGGTGGAGGCATTCGCCCGCGGCGTCCGCCCGCCCGTGTTCCCGGAAACTCCTCTTAGAGAGTGGACCCAACGGCTCGCAACCGCGGCGGCGGCGATCCCAGGAGTCACCTTACGCGGCCACCCGCAGGAGCGCTTGGCGAACACCCTGGCGTTCTCGGTCGCGGGCACGGACAGCATTGCCCTCATGGCAGCTCTCGATTTAGAGGGGGTCTGTGCTTCGAGTGGATCGGCGTGTTCTGCGGGCTCCATCGAACCGAGCCATGTGCTGAAGGCAATTGGTGTGCCCGCGGTAGAAGCCAACGCGCTGGTCCGATTTTCCCTAGGCCGCGAGAACACTGAGGACGAGGTAAGGCGGGTCATCGAGTTGCTGCCCGAAGTGGTTCGGCGGGTGTGCCAAACGGACCGTCCCAAAGGTTGATCGCGGGTCGAAGGAAGGGTCGACCCTGTGGCGACGCCCGTTAAGCGCTGAGCGGGCTCAGAATTCGAATAGACAGCTCGCTCCATCTCGATTGGCCTCAAGGCGGGTTCCCTACCCTCCAACTCTCATGTGTTCTCAACCCTGGCACCTCACCTCACGACCGCCCGCCATTAACACCCAGGTCCGCCTTGTCCGGTGCGTTGGACTAGCCGCGGCGATTGTTGAACTGATCGACTTACCGCAGCTTTCCTCTTCGCGTCCTCGCGTCGCTTGCACCCCGAGCCTCCACTCGCGCCGCGGGGTCAGCGCGTCGTGCCGTCCGCGACTACTCGGGTAGTCGCCGAGGGAACAAGGCGAACGCACGCGGGGAGGCAATGCGGTCACGGGGATCATTACCTTTCCGCCCAGTCTGGGTCTTACGAAAGACAGGAAGTCGAGCTGGAGTTTGTGTTGGGGCCTCGCACCGGCCTATCCTTCGACATCGGCGGGATTACCTCAGTACCCGAGCCCACCACCTGGACCTTGTTCGGAATCGGCGGGTTGGCTTTGGGGGCGACCTTTCGAAGGCGAACACGATAGCGCGGGGATCCAGCGGCACGCCGGGAGACGTTATGGGGTTTATGCGATGGGGGTAAGCTTCTACCAAGTGCGCCTCATAACCTCGTCTCTTACGGTTCGAGGAAAGTGGGGCTGGTGCTCAACCCGTCGTTCGGTCACGGATTAGGCGACACGATCCGGAAGTATCGGGCGGGCAAATCCGTTGCAATTGGGATTTCGATCACTACTCCCCCAGGTCCGGCGGCGACTTCCTGGACGACGACCCATTCTCCTTGGTCCAACTTTTCTCGCGCCACCACGGAATAGCTTCGACCGGCGGCGGTGGTAAAGCGCAATCGAGGATTTGGCTCGCCCAGAATCTCCAGCACGAGCGGCGTCGAGGTGTCCGGAGTGACGGTGACCTCGACCTCATCACTGGCGCTCAGCTCACCGTCGTTCACCGCAAACTGCAGCCGGTACTGTCCCGGCACACTGAATCGGGCAGCCGTTTTCGGGAGGGCGGAATTACTGAAAACCACTTCCCCGGGCCCGCTGACCTTGGTCCAGGAAAACAAGGGAACTCCGGGCGGCTGCGGCAACGCGTCATCAGTGAAGGCGCCCGTCAACGAAGTCATCACCCCGGCCTCCGTTGTGAGATCGGGTCCTGCTTGCGCGGTCGGCGAAACATTTCCCGGAAGGCGGCGTCCCACGAGGGCCAAATCGAAGCCCAGATCCGAGGAACCGCCACCACTTTGGTGAACTTCCACCGCGAGGACATTGCGGCCTTCACGCAACGCGCCTCGATCAATGGCCAAGTCGTAAAACGTGGACTCATCGGCCCCACCAATCGCGGAGTTGGCGAGCGATTTCCAATCCAACGGAGCCTCGGGCAGGTTGCTCCGAACCACTTCCGTTCCATTCAAGTAGACCGCCGCTCCATCGTCCCGCAGCAACCGCACGGTCAATTGGGTCACATTGTCGATGCCGGTGACGTTGAAAGCGGCCCGGAAATAACTCGTGATATATTTGTCACCCGAATTGGGACCGAAACCGATTTGGGTAGCTTCATCGCCATCGCCGTATCCCAATTGGGCAGGACCTGACTTCCACGCGGAGTCGTTGAAGTCCGGCTCCCTCCACGAAGTTTGCAAGTTCTGGCCTAGATCGGAGTAACGCCAGATCGAGCCGGTCGGGAGGAATGTTACCTCCCCGGTGCCGCGAATCGACTGAACGACCACTTCATCGAACGCCGTTCGCTCCCCGTCAGAGACGCTAATTCGAAAGGTGAACACACCTTGACCCGGGAGGGCCACGCTCGTGGCCGCCGCTTGAGGCGTGCTGAATACGGCCACGACGGGCCCGCTAGACTGGGTCCACTGGAATTGGAGCGGCCCGCCCGGCTGACCGTCGTCAGTCGCGGTTGCGAGCAACGAAACCGAGAGGGGGAATTGGT
>DLVS01000734.1 GCA_003445095.1 Verrucomicrobiales bacterium | reverse complement strand
CGAGCCAGGGACTGGCCTTGCCGTTGTCAGCTCTGCCCGCGGTTGGATCCGTAACAGAGGGCGAAGACGTGACGGCGGCGGTGCGCCTCCAGAAATATGAGAAACCGGTGCCGGCTGAGATCTCGGGCGACGCCGTGGGCGGTTTGCCGCTGGGATTGGTGCGGACCGACGAACCCAATTTGCGCAGCTACCCAGAAGCCATCGACGAACTACGGCCTCATCTCTGCGCCGTCACGCTCAAGTTGGACGGCACTTCGGCCACGTTCGCCTGGGATGGGACGCGCCTGCGGGTGTGCGGTCGGAACTACGAATATCGCGAGTCGGAAACGCACGCCTTCTGGCGAGTAGCGCGTGAACTGCGACTGGCCGAAAAACTGGCCGCGCGTTCTGAGCGACTCGCGTTCCGAGGCGAAGTCTACGGCCCCGGAATTCAAAAGAATCCCGTCGGGGTGAGGCAGGTCGGCTTTGCCTGCTTTGATATCTTTCACTTGGAGGGCCGGCGTTATCTGGACACCGCGGCGTTACACGAACTCTGTCGTCAGCTCGAAGTTCCGACAGTTCCGGCGATCACCGACGAGTGGCGTGTCGCTGACGTTGAATCCTGTGTCCAACTGGCCAACGAACGGAAGTATCCCAACGGCACGCCAGCGGAGGGAATTGTGATTCGTCCGCTCAGCGAAATGCGTTCTACCGTTTTACCTGGAGGCCGCTTGTCGGTGAAAGTGATGAATGAGAACTACGTGGAGTAGGTGGAGTAAGTGCGTTGGGCCTCAGGCTCGATTCGGCGATCGGTTAATCGCCTTCGCCGCGTCCGCTGCCGTTGCGCCGTCGTGGACCACGGCCATGAGCGCATGAGTCATTCCCGCGGGATTCGCGTGTTGGATGATGTTGCGGCCATACACAATTCCGGCGGCGCCTTGTTTCATCAACGCTTCGGTGCGCTCAAGAATTTCTTGGTCCGAAGCTTTGCCGCCGCCGCGTACCAGCACCGGAATCCGCCCCGCGATCTCCACGACCTTGCGATAAACCGAAACGTCGTCGGTCGGATCGGCTTTGATGATATCCGCGCCCAATTCACACGCTTGTCGGACCAGTGGCATGATTTTGTTGGGATCACCGTCCACCATGTAACCACCAGCCTTCGCATTGGGCTGAAAGACGAGTGGCTCAATCATCAGCGGCATAGCCCAGCGGTCGCACTCGGGTTTGATCCGAAGGATATTCTGGATGCATTGATCCGTGACCTCGGGTTCGCCCGGGATGCGAAACAAATTCACCACGACACAAGTCGCATCGAGCCGTAGGGCCTGTTCAACCGGTTCCTCGATCATCCGACTGAAGAGTGCGCGGGGCAGTTGTGAACCATAAACGTTCGCCACATCGGTCCGGAGCACGAGCGCGGGCTTGTCTTTGCCCGGAAGCGATTGGAGATAGTGGGCCTGGCCGACGGTGAGTTGGACGGCGTCGGGTGCCGCGGTCACCACTGTCTTGACGGCTTGTTCCAGGTTTTCGATTCCTTGAAGAAAGCCGAGTTCGTTGAAAAACCCGTGGTCAATAGCGACGTCGAAACAGCGACCGGAACGAGCGTTGAACAGGCGATTGAGGCGATAGGACTTCATCGGTCCGCCGATTGCGAACGGAGAAAAGCCAGTTGCCAACCGAAAACCGCCGCTGTTGCACCAGGCGACCTCACGAGTCTCCCGGAATTCAGCGGGGCCGCGCCCAACCCAGCCTCCCTCGCCGCGGCGGATCAGCGTTCACCAAAGAGCCGCGTGAAGTTCCTGCCGACGATCTCCGTGAGGTCGAGCAAGGGAATCCCGCGAAGCCGCGCCACATATTCATAAATGGCCCCCAAGTTGCCGGGGTGATTCAGGTGTCTCCCATCGTTGGAAATCACCGGAAAGCGTTGGAGCGCCGCCGGCGGAAGCTGATCTGGCGCGTCGGTTTCGATCAGCAAGCGATCCAGTGGCACCGACTTGAATGTTTCGCGTTGGCGGCACTTTCGGTCGTGCGCGAAGTAGCCGGGAAATCCGAAATACGCGCCCAATTTGACAAACTCAGGAACCATTTCCGCGGGGCCTCCATAGCTATGCAGCAAGAATCCACCCGCTGGTCGAGGATTCGCAGCCAAGAGTTCTCGCAGTCGGCCGAAGGCTCGCAAGCAGTGGATGCTCGCCGCGCGTTTGCGTTCGGCCGCGAGGCGAAGTTGTCCGACGAAGGCTGTTTCCTGCACCATCAATGACGGCGCTTGACCGATCCTTGAATCTCCCACGTACGCCTGCCAGCGTTCCGGATTCTCCAACATCCAACGATCCAGCCCAATCTCACCAACACTCGCTCCGGGTGTCTGAGCCAGCATCGTATCAAGGGTTTCCAACCATCTCGGTGTTCGCTGCCCCAAATACCACGGATGACACCCAAAGCTCGGCAGCACTTCGGGAAACCGGCGAGCCAGTTCAGCGACCGCTGGCCAATCGTCCTCGCCAGACCCATTCACCACCATCCGCACGACGCCCGCAGTCCGCGCACCCTCGAGGAGATCCTGCTGACGCCCGCCGAAGCGATCGTCGTGAAGATGATTGTGGGCGTCATAAAGACCCAGCAGAGGATGAGTGTGACCAGCACCATTGGCTTCTGGTTTTGAGTCCGGCCGTAGAACATCCATAGCTCAAGACGACGGCGGAGCCGATTGCTTTGCAAACGTCCGGATCAATTCAGCAACCCGCAACACGGTCGCGCGCCGATTCTCCGCGAGTTGGCGGAGCAGACCAAGCCGTTCCAAGAAATCCGGATTCCATTGAGCCAATTCACTCGGCTCGCAGCCATTGGCTAAATCACACAGGAGGCCGATCGTCGCTCGCAGCGTCACCGCATCAGAATCCGTCTGAAACCAACATTTACCTTCCCGGAACTCGGGAACGAGCCAGAGGCGCACGAGGCAGCCGGTAACGCGAAACTCGTCAAGGCGCAGCCGATCGGGGAGGTGGTTTCGCTGGCGCGCGCGTTCGACGGCCCAGGTGAGGCGAGCTTGAGGGTCACGCAGTTGGGCCAGTCCGGCTACCAGCGAAGCTTGGCGCTCGGCTAATGAGCCGCCGTTGCCTCGTTCAAGGTTAGTCACAATGTTTTCCGAACCTAATGTCCGAGCTCACCGGGAGCGACCTCAAGTTCGCCAGCTTTTGACAAAAACCTGACCTCCTGTCTAAGAACTAGATGCGGCCCAGTTTTCGGCCGGCGCGAGATCGGCCTCGGATTCGCGCTAGACGCGGGTGAGCTAGGAGGGCTCAATTCTGTGGTTTTTGGGTGCTTGACAGGTTGACTGCAGCTCTGTTAGCAAACGCCTTGTTCGCTGCCTGAACCCGGGCGGAGGCGAATTTCTCAATTGCCAATCCCCTAAAATTTAGCGTCCCTTGTTCCAGCACTATGTCTCCCTTCTACTTCAAACTGACCCGTATCGCAGGGGTCGCAGCGCTCTTGGGCGCAAGCGTGCCGCTTTCTGCCACAACCTTACGCTTCGATGAGCTGCCGTTCCAGCCGGTGAACGGACTGAAGATATGGGGAGTGACTTTTGGGTTTGAGGTTGGCGGCGTGGCCAGCGACGACGCCAGCTATAATGCGCTTGGCCCGGGGACGCTCACTTATCTGGACGATCCCGTGCTCGAAGGCGACGCCGCGGGCATACTGTCGATGACCTTTAGTGAACGGGCCACCGATATCTCGTTCGGGCTTTCGCTCATCAGCTTTGCGAGCGTTGACCCGGCGGCCCTCGTTTCTCTTTACGACGATTCAAACAACCTCGTATTTCAGTATACGGTAGCGACTGAGCCGCTCGTGTCGTGGACTGAGGGCTTGGCCTGGTCATCGTTTGGCCCGATCCGAAAGGCCGTGGTCGAATTTAACTCCGCCGAGGCAAGCCGATTTGCGATCGATAATTTGACTTACACCCTGGTGCCGGATGCTGGTTCGCTCTGGGCGGTGACGAGTTGGGCTTCGGTCCTCGGTTTGTTGGCGATGCGGCGGCTAACGAGGAACTCAGGCTAGTCGGCGTGTTCTGATCGCAAGCAGTCCTTGAGTGGACCGATAAAAAGCGGGCGGATGATCAGTCATCCGCCCGTTTTTCGTCAGAGTGGCACCCACGATCTGACGCCTGAGCGATGTGCCCCCTGAAATAATTCTCGCACCACTGCGCATTTGTTACCACGTTCCCGGTGTAGTCTATGCCCACGATCGAGCGGACCATCACCGTCAGTTGGCGCCATCAAGTGCATTTTACCGAGGGCGTTTTCAACGCTCGCAATTTGTTATTGTTCAAGGTCCTGACAGAGAATCGTCCGGCACCATTTGGACGGATGGCGAAGGCGTTAGTCATCGTGGACGAAGCCTTGGCAGAGGCTCAGCCAGAACTCGCTCGGAACATTGAAGCCTATTTTTCTTCGGTGGGCGCAGCGATCCGCTTGGTCGTGCCGCCGGTGCTGATGGTTGGCGGTGAAGCGGTAAAGAACGCCTACTTCCGAGTTTCCGAAATTCACTCCTTGATTGATCGCTATCACATTGATCGGCACAGCTACGTGATTGCCGTGGGTGGGGGAGCGTTGCTCGACATGGTAGGATTGGCGGCAGCGACCGCGCACCGAGGCGTACGGCATGTCCGAATACCAACGACAACTTTGGCGCAGGATGATTCCGGTGTGGGCGTCAAAAACGGAATCAACGCGTTCGGGAAGAAGAATTTCGTGGGGACGTTTTGTCCTCCGTTCGCGGTCATTAACGACTTCACGCTGCTGGGCTCGCTGTCGCCACGCGACAAGCGCGCCGGCTACGTTGAGGCCGTGAAGGTCGCGTGCATTCGCGATGCTCAGTTTTTCGACTGGCT
>DLVS01000341.1 GCA_003445095.1 Verrucomicrobiales bacterium | reverse complement strand
CGATTAACCAAAGTCGGGTGCCATCGTCGATCAGGTTACCTGCCAGGAGGTCGTTGTGGCCGAAAGAAACTGCGGATGACGCGATACTACGCTCGAGCCGCGCGCTCAAAGCCAGGAGCTCGTCCAGCCGGCCGGCCCATACACTTTTGGCGGCCCGCAGCTCAGCGGCGTACCTACGACTCGTCTGGAACGGACAAAACTTTAACGTCCTGCCCGGCAAATGCTGGGAGACCTCTCGATGGCATTTTCGGAGTACGGCTGAAATCGCCTCAACCCTTGCTGAATCCCGAACATCTTTAGGTGTCAGCGTACGGCCTTCGATAAAACGCATCACGAGCACTCCCGGTTCTGCGTACTCGATCTCCGGAGACAACCCGGCGGCGTGCGCCGCACGCGACGCGGCAAGTTCATGCCACCGAAAAATCCCGTGATGGGGAACATCATCACCCAGCCGAACTACGTGCCGACCGCCAGCATCCCGGACCAGATAGTTTCGGTTCGTCATTCCACCGGCGAGCGACGACGCCTCAGCAAACCGATGCCAGCAAGGTAACCGTTGAATCAGACTTAAGTCAGACTCGATCGACACGGGCAAAAGGCTATCACGGAGGTACGCCCAAAGTCATTTCAGGGCTCCACCAATTTCACCGCTTCCCAGCGCTTGATCGTCAGCGGCTCGATAACTCTTGGACCGCGACCCGGAACTTGGATTCGCAACGAACGCGGCGTCCCCGAACCCAATCCGAAATGAACCGACGACGATGATTGAGTCCGGTACCCATCGCCCGTAAGGCACCAGCGCGTTTGGCTTCCGGCACTGGTCTCGAGTTCGAAGCGAGCCCCAGACGGAAACGGGCCGGAAAGCTTGAATCCAATCCACGATTGAGCCGGCGACTCGTTATGGAAAATCAACAATCGCTGCCGGCGCTCGGGCCATTCTTCCTGCGTCGTCACGACGAGGTCGAGCCGGCCGTCTCCATCCAAATCTTCAGCCGCATGATTTCGGCAATCGGCCGGGACCGCGACTCCCCACAACCAGGCGACGTCCGTCCAACCTTGAGTCCCGTCCCCGAGCAATAGCACGTTGTTTTGCCAGCCTCCGTAGCTTGCTTGGTCCGCCTGGCGCCGGCCCGCCGCAGTCCGGAAATACAGATCCGCCGCAACATTGTTTTGTGAATCAGCCGCAAATCGATCATGCCGCCAAAACTGGCGTTCGTAGTCGCGCACACTCGCTCGGGTCTCGTGTCCGTTCGCTACGGCCAGGTCAAGATTTCCGTCCGAATTGAAGTCAGCCAGTGCTGCTCCCCAGCTCCAACCCGTCCGTGCCAACCCGTGAGCCATCGCTGTGGGCGCAACTTGAAGAGGAATGACCCCGGACTGGCCAAGGAACAGACGATTACCCACGGTCATCTCCCTCATCCGCTCTATGCTCGATCCGTTCCGCTCCAGATTCATCACTCCCAACCGATCGGCCACGGTGGAATTCATCCCCAACATCAAGACATCGGGTCGGCCATCGCGATTCACATCGTTGACCGTGTGCGACATCCCAAACGCGTGACGGGCGACTCCCAACTTATCGGTCACGGATTGAAAGTGGCCCGCGCCATCATTCAGGAAAACATCGAGGCCCGCGAAGTCGCTCACGTTGACCAAGTCCAAATCACCATCGATGTCTAAGTCCACGAAAGACGCGCTGTACGTGCGGCGAAAACGCCCAGGCGCCAGGCCCGACTCGGTCGTAGCATCGACGAAGTGGCCCGCACCGTCGTTCCGAAGCAAATAGGCTGGGAAGCCATCATTGGCGTCATCCCACGGCGTGGGAAACTGACCGCCCTGGTACGGCAACTTATATTGCGCCACCCAGAGATCGAGATCGCCGTCACCGTCCACGTCACCGGCGGTGATGACTTGAGCGTGCTTGAGTGCCAACGGAGCCACCCAACCGGAAACCGAAGTTTCAGTTGGACCGCTTCCGGGTTTTCCCGGCCACCACACGACCCCATTTGCCTGCGCCAGGACTAAATCGTCTTCGCCGTCTGCGTTCACATCGGCCCGCACTGCCGCAACAATGTGTTCGCGGGGTAATCCTAACCAAGGTTCCGCCTCAAACCGCCGACCTTTTCCAGATGGGTCCGGTCGATTCCGCCAAACGCGGTCGGCCCCAACCATGATTATCTCGGAGAATCCCTCTCCATCGAGATCCCAAACGAGGAGCGGGTCCGTGAAGATTGACCGGTCCGCCGGGATTGAATCCTCGAACCAAGGCTGAAACGGGGTTCGTCCACGTCGGGTTAAGAGTTCGCCGTGCTCAACTTCCAGCCGCTCAATAACGGGAATCGGACCGCTAAGATCATCCCAAGTAAGATCAGCGCCGAACCGGAGCGACGCCCGCTCTTGAGTCGAGGAATGGTTCAGTTGAACCGTGACCGCCAACTTCGACCGGGCGCGGCTTGGCGGAGTCGCGGGTTGATGCCTCGTCAGCGCCCAGGTGGTTCTCCCCAAGATCCAGCCCGATTGTTCCCAACGGCTCAGCCAGCCGATAAAGGAGTCATGATTGAGATCTGCCGCGGATCCTGGAGGCGGTGGAACCAGCATCCAGACTTGGGTGCCGTCGGCGAGGGCCGCTTGCGCTTGTACCTTTGGCAGGACGACGTGGGCCACCGGGAATTGCGCGAGTACGGTCCAAGGATTTGCGGACGCGTTGAGGGTATCCCACAGGTGAAGGATCGCGTCTTCGTGGCGTTCCGCCTCAAGCTCAGGAAGCCACAACGAAGCGTCAACACTCTGTTCGCGCGCCTCCAATTCGAGGTAGGCGCGGGCCGCTGCTTCTGCCGCAGCCTCAGCCCGGGCCGGCCCCGAGGTCCGTCGGTGATTTCGCCAGAGCAATACTCCGAGGCACACGGCCAATAGGGCGAGCAATCCAATCAGGCGACGCGGCGAGAACATGCGGCCCGTTCCATTTTGAAGTTCGCTGACTTAGCCCGCTCGATCGGAGCGCGGGCGGACCCGCCCGCCTAGCCCCCGAATCGTCGAGGAGGGAAAAGAGCGGTTGAACCAACACGAGGAATTGGCGCTGTGGTAATCCGCTCTGGGTGACCAGAACCGCCGCTCCGCAGGACCTAGTCTAGGATTCTTCATATTAGTGTCCCTTCGCGGTTGAACCGAGTCGTTATGTTTAGCTCGGCCGAGTGGCCGCCAGCAACGCCGCCATTTCCAGCGCCGTTCGTGCTGCTTCCGCACCCCGGTTCGTTTCCGGCGTCAAACAGCGCGCCACGGCTTGCGCTTCGTTACTCAGACTGAGCACGGCATGGACCACCGGAATTCCCGTCTCCATGGCCAGGCGCATCAACGCATCACTCACCGCCTGGCCGATGTATTGCGCATGGGCCGTTTCTCCCTGCCAGATGACGCCAAGGCAAAGAATCGCATCAGGACGATCGGACGTCCGGCGAGCTACCGCGGCGGCCGTCACTGGAATCTCCCAAGAGCCAGGCACGCGAAGAATCTCGGGTTCCGGCGCCGCCGCCGCGCGCAACGTCGTCTGAACTGCTTCCAGCAGCCCCTCGACAAAGCGGGCATTGTAACGCGCGGCAACCACGACAAATCGCCGCCCAATTCCAGAGGCGACCGGCGACTCTAACTGCGGAGTCATCATATCCTTCCAGTTTACAAAAGGTGCCCCATCCGGTCCCGCTTGGTCCTGAGATAGCGCTCGTTCTCGGGATTCGGGCTAATGCGGACCGGCAACTGTTCGATGATCTCGAGCCCGTAACCCTGCAGACCCACGACTTTCTTTGGGTTATTGGTCAGCAAACGAATCGTCTTCAGGCCCAGATCACACAGCATCTGAGCGCCCACGCCATAATCGCGAAGGTCCATCGGAAACCCCAG
>DLVS01000715.1 GCA_003445095.1 Verrucomicrobiales bacterium | reverse complement strand
GGAATGATCAGCGCCGAATCCATTTCTCGCATGAAGCCCGGGGTTCGCATCGTCAATTGTTCCCGCGGCGAGATCGTCAACGAGGCCGACCTCACGTCGGCCCTGGAATCGGGCCGCGTCGCCGCGGCGGCGCTCGACGTGTTCGTGGTCGAACCGCTTCCCGTCGATCATCGCTTGCGCACTCTGCCCAACGTCATCCTCACCCCTCACCTCGGCGCCAGCACCGAAGAGGCGCAGGAAAAATGCGGCCTCGAAGTTGCCGAAATCATTACCGACTTCCTGCTAACCGGAGCGGTACGCAACGCGATCAATCTTCCGGGCGTGGACGCCAAAACCTACGAGTTGGTCAAACCCTACTTGGTTCTCGGCGAAAAGCTGGGCCGACTGCTGGGCCAATTGGCCAACGCCCCCGTTGATCGCCTCCATATTACTTTCGGCGGCAAGGCTCAGGACCTTCCCCAAACAGATCCGGTTACTCGGGCCGTGCTCAAAGGATTTCTCAGCCAGGGAACGATCAAGGACATCAATACGATAAACGTGCGCAGCGCCGCAGCCTCCCTGGGCCTTAGCATCGAGGAAAAGAAATCGGACGAGCCGGTGACCTTCAACGAATGGCTGCACGTGCAGGCGTTCAACGGTCCGCAGAAAGTGATTTCGGCCGGCGGAACATTCTTTGGTTCACCCAACAATCCTCGAATCGTCCGCCTCTACAGTCAGCCTGTCGAAATTCCGATCAACGGAACGCTGCTGCTGATCCGAAATCACGATCGTCCGGGAATCGTGGGCCACTTAGGAACGGTACTCGGACGCCACGGAGTCAACATCGCCAACATGTCCCTCTCGCGTGACGCCGCGGGTGGACAAGCCCTGACTGTGTTGCATCTCGACAACGTACCTCCGCCCGCCGCTCTGGCAGAATTGGCCCAGGATAGCGCCATTACCAGCGCCCGAGTGGTTACGCTCTGATCACCAGGGCTACTTCGTGTTATGAGTCATTTCGAGCGGACGGATTGAAGTTTTGAAACACCGCTGATGTGTTGGGCTCCCGGTTGCAATCGCATGAGGTAGCGTCCACTTTTAAGGATGCCGCAACAAAACCGTGGACCTAGGTCCGCAAATTGAGGAACCACGGATGACACGGAGCACACGGATGAGAAGGCGGAAGTCACGATTCAGGACTGTTCTTATCGCTATCGCCACGGCCATTTCTGTTTGGGCTCAGAACGGTGACAAAGCCGGAGAGACTCAACGCGAGGTGGTGCCGCCGGATCAAATTCCGCCCGCACCGGTACTCAGCCCACAGGAGGAGGCCGCCACCTTCCAAGTTCCGCCCGGATTCCGAGTTGAACTTGTCGCGGCCGAGCCGTTAATCCAGTCCCCGGTCGCACTGCAGTTCGATCACCAGGGACGACTTTGGGTGGTAGAGATGACAGGCTACATGCGGAACCCGGAGGGTGAAGGCGAGGGCGAACCGGTAGGCCAGATTGTTATCCTCACCGACACCGATGGGGATGGCCGGATGGACACGCGAACGGTGTTCCTCGATGGCTTGGTAATGCCCCGGGCCTTGATGCTGTTGGCGGACGGCGCACTGGTCGCGGAGCCACCGAAGGTTTGGTTCGCCCGAGACACGAACGGAGACGGGCGCGCCGACGAAAAGGTCGAGGTGATTCACGATTACGCGACGCAGAACGATCCCAAGTTGGGTGCCAAGTCAAATCCGGAACATGCCAGCAACGGGCTAATGTGGGCGTTGGATAATTGGATCTATTCCGCGAATCACACGAAGCGCTATCGCTGGCAAGGAAGCCCAACCAACTGGCTGTCGGATGACACGATCTTTCGCGGTCAATGGGGTTTGTCGCAGGATGACGTCGGCAGGCTGTATCATAATTCTAACTCCGATCCTCTGCGGGCTGATCTCATTCCCAGCGCGTATCTGGATCGCAATCCGAACCTGCGGTCTCCGGTAGGCGCCAATGTTCAGATCGAAAAAGATCTGCGAGTTTGGCCAGCCCGCGTGAATCCCGGGGTCAATCGCGGTTATCAACCCGGGCAACTAACCCCCGACGGCCGGTTGGCGACATTCACGGGCGCTTGCGGCCCAGTGGTGTATCGCGGCGACCAATTTGGACCTGAATTCGTCGGCGACGTTTTTCTATGTGAACCTACCGCCAACATTATTCGCCGCAGCCGAATCATAAACCAAGGTGGCCTGCTCACCGCCACCAATGCCTACGACCGGGCGGAATTTCTTGCCTCGACCGACGAACGATTTCGTCCGGTGAATTTGTTCAATGGTCCCGATGGCGCTTTGTACGCCGTCGATTTCTACCGCGGCTTGATCCAACACCGGATTTATCTGACCAGCTATCTTCGGCGACAACTGGCCTCGCGTGAGCTGTTCCAACCCGTGGATCGTGGACGGATCTGGAGAATCGTGAAGCAGGACCGGCCGATTACGCGCGTCGACCAGTTGCCGCCAAATCCGACCACGGAACAACTGCTCGACCGACTCGGCCATCCAAACGGATTCTGGCGTGACACTGCCCAGCGAATGTTAGTGGAGCGAGCGGACTTGGAAGCGATTCCCGCGTTGAAGGAGATGGTTCGGGCAAGCGCGAAGGTGTCGGCGCGAGGCCGATTGCAGGCTTTGTGGACATTGGAGGGACTCAGGCGCTTGGATCTCGAGACGTTACGCGTCGCGCTTGACGACAGCGACGGCGCCATCCGGTCGGCGGCTTTGCGACTGCTTGAGCAATTCCTCAATGGTCCGCACCGAGAAGACGCGATGAACCTGATTTACCGCCGCGCAGGGTTCATTCCCGCGGAGGAGCAACTGCAGTTGCTGCTGACTCTGGGACAAATGAAAACGCCGACGGCTGATGCCGTGACTCGGGCTCTCTTGATGAATAGCGCGCCGGACACCCTCCGATTAAGTGCCGCTTTGAGTGGTATCGGAGGTCGGGAACTGGAGTTTGCGGAAGCCTTGATTGGCGATCCGGAATGCAATGCGACGCGGCCTGGGCATGTTCAACTCGTCTCGGGCCTGGCTCGATGTGTGGTCAACGAGGCCCAGCCTGCCCGGGTCGAACGATTGCTCGAACTCGCGGCGAGCAAGAAACCTGGCGATTGGCAGCAATTGGCGCTCCTAGACGGAATGATTGCGACCCTGCCGCCGCAACCGAAGCCAGGCCAGACTGCTTCTCCGGTAAAAGCCATTACGTTCTCGACCGAGCCGCGGGCGTTGGCGGCATTGCGTGAGCTACCGACTATAGAAGTCCGCGATCGCTTGGCGCGCCTGGAACCGCTGTTCGTTTGGCCTAACAAGCCTGGGCAGACAATCGCGCCTGCCACCCGCCCGCTTACTTCCGACGAAGAAGCGAGCTTCGCGCGAGGCAAGGAGTTGTATCCCACCATCTGTGGCGCCTGCCATCAACCCCACGGCCGCGGCCAAGATGGACTCGCCCCTCCGTTGCTCGATTCGGAATGGACGTTGGGCAACGAAGCCCGTCTGATTCGCATTGCCCTGCACGGGTTGCGCGATGCGGTCACCGTCAAGGGTACGACCTGGAATTTGGCCATGCCCGCATTCGCCGAAGCGCTCAACGATCAGCAAGTGGCCGACGTCTTGACCTACGTGCGTCGGGAGTGGGGGCACACAGCGCCGGCCGTCAGAGCGGAAACGGTGAAGGCCGTGCGAGAACAGAATGCCACGCGCGAGGACTCCTGGACTGAAGCGGAGTTGCTTAAATTCTAATGCTAAGACCGTTCGTCGGTTTCGCCGCACGTCCATGCTTGAAAACGGGCTCGTGTTGGCCGACGGGTTCCTGCAACTTTTGTTCGCCGACTTCGACCGACATCCTTTCGAACTATGAAAAGCCGATCTTCTGTTTGCCTGACCTTCGTCACCGTTGCCAGCGCCATGCTGGGAGCAGGTTGCCAATCGCCGCCGCAAACTCGAACGATAACCGCAGCCGACTCCGGTTCCACGATTCAGCTCAAAACGGGGGACCTGCTCGAGGTCAAATTGGAATCCAATGCCACGACGGGTTACACCTGGCAGACGATCGATGTGAATTCCTGGGTGTTAGCACGACTCACCCGTCCGGAATACCAACCGACGGGTGCTACCGGCCCGGATGGCACCCCTTTAATGGGCGCTGGGGGTACGCTCACGCTGACCTTTCGGGCGGTTGGACCGGGGACTTCTCCGCTCAAGTTCGGCTACCTGCGGCCGTGGGAAGTGGATGTAGTGGCGGCCAAGACGTTCGAAGTCACGGTTGTTGTTAGGTGACCCTCTTCACTCCGGTGGCGGTCCACCGAAATGCGCGCCGTGGGTGGTGTAGGCGGCGGCATCGGCAGCCATCGTTTCCAAGGTGATTTGGAGCGGGGCCAACGCCCAGATTCCCGAGAACACGGCGCGATCGCCAATTGAGCTTTCCAAAAGAAAGGTCGGACGTTGGCTGACCTGGAGTGCGTGGAATTCCGCGGTCGTAGTCTTGCACCGCGCCGCCACTTCGGGCGATTGGGCGCGGGCTAACAACATCGCCGCCTCCAAATCCGCCGCGCGCGCCCCCACTTCGGCAGCGATTTCCCACCGACCCACTTGACGCCCCTCGCGGACGGCCGCGTGCGCGAGGGCCAACCGCACTCGGTCATCGGTTACGCCCAAATCTCTGGCCGCTTCGGCCACGAAGTTGGGGGCAAGATATTCTCTTAGCTCAGGTTGAAACCAGCCGGCATTCAGCATGTACGGCGAGCGAACGATGGTGCCGCTGCGCCGATAGAACCACTCACATTATTGCGCCCGCGATTTGGGAAGCCCAGTCTCATCCATCAAAGCAATCTTCCATTCAAATTCGACACGGCCAGCGAAGCGGGCTTTGAGTTCCGTCCAGGTTGGCTCCGTCCACCAACACCACGACGAAACGACTTCCAAATAATACGTGACTCGCAGCGATCCGGGCATGCTCACGCCGGAACCCTGGCCAGCGAGGAGGAGGCTGTCACGTCGGCAATCGGGCTGCAGAGCAGGAGGGGCATCGAAGCGGTCACCAGATTCGCTGGCAGCGATCGATGTACTCTTGGCACTGGCAGTGAGTTGAGTAACCTCGTGGCGTTATGAAGCTCGCCCGATTTCTAAAAGCGGTGTGGGTATTGCCGATCGGCTTGGCGGCCGCCGAAAGCAAACCAATCGATGTGTCGAAATTGCCGCCTCCGGTGTCGGGCAAGATCGATTTCGTTCGTGAGGTTTATCCGATCTTCAAAGAGTCATGCATTTCCTGTCACGGCCCGGACAAGCAGAAGGGCAAATACCGCATCGACTCGCGGACTGCAGCATTCAAAGACACGGATTACGGCCCGACGATCGTGGTCGGCAAAAGCGAGCAGAGTTCGCTGATCCACATGATCGCAGGCCTCGTAGATGAGATGCTGATGCCTCCACCGAGTGACAAGCCCGGACAGTCCGAGCCGTTGACTCGCGAGCAAATCGGCGTGCTACGCGCGTGGATTGACCAAGGCGCCGAATGGCCGGATGGCCCCGTCGACGTGGAGAAACCGGTGACGTTTGCAAATGACGTCCAGGCACTGTTTGCGTCGTCGTGCGGTTCGTGTCATGGAACTGACACGCCCAAGGGAGGATTTAACGCGTTGACCCTCACGACCGTGCTCAAAGGCGGAAGCGGTTACGGTGCGGTCATCATTCCCGGTGACCTCAAGAAAAGCTCATTGATCACGATCATTTCCGGGTTGGATGGCGACTTACCCAAACCAGAGAAGCACAAACTGTCTGCTAAGCAGATCGACTTAGTGAAGCGCTGGATCGCCCAAGGCGCGAAGTGACGTCACCACCGTCGAACTCATCGCTGGCTTTGGCTTGCTTCAATTTGTCGCCTGACGCCGGCGATCAAGTGCTCGTGCGCCCAGAAGCACAGTTGGCCACCGCCGAAACGCGCACCCGTTGCTGAAGCGGATCTGTCCGTTCCACGATTTCCCGCAACCCGGGTACCCCAGTTTCGCGACGGTGAGGATCGAATGACCCGCCTGGGGGCCTGCCGAAGGAAGCGTGGCCTTCGAATATCATCCTCACCGTATCATCCCGGATTTCCCGGCGAGCGTTCGGGATGGATCGTGGCGAAACCTTGTTCCCACACCCGAATGGCGGGCGGACTCAAACCGGTTCGCTGAGCGACAATTTTGATCGAGTATTTCGGGGCAAGATCGGTCATTGGGGAACACATATACAAAATATAGACAACAGTAACCTTCGAGTTTGACAAGCGCCAGGGACCGAGACCTCCGGCCGCACGCAACGATGGCTATATCAGTATGGAACAGCAGAAATTCGGTCCACGATAGTCTTGTCGGTGACGCATACCCAAACAGACTGCGAATGATAGACAATATATTGACAAATAACCACACGCGGTTGATGGTCAACAAGCGTTCCGATGCTGTCAGGCAGTTCGCAGATTGCTGGCATTGGGGCGGTGGAACTTCAACGTCCAAGTCAATGAAACCGAGGAACACCTCCATTCTTCTCAAGGTTTGTCATACCCGTCGGACAGCACCCTGTGGGGTTAACGAGGCACCGCGACGATATCCTGAGCAAACCGTAGCTCCGGCCGCTGAGGCGGTCGGCCCGGAACTTCAATCCGGTGACTCTTGCCCACCCACTGCTCCAGCCGTCACTTCGATCCCCTACGAATCGAAATCCGCCTTGGCGCTGTATATGCGCGATGCCGTGGAAGTACCGTTGCTCACGATCCAGGAGGAGATCGACTTGGCGGCAAGGATCAAGCGCGGGGACAACGCCGCCCGCGAGCGGATGATTCGGGCTAATCTGCGGTTGGTCGTAAAGATCGCTCGAGACTACGACGGCTTCGGACTTCCCCTGCTGGACCTGATCAACGAGGGAAATATTGGGTTGATGAAGGGCGTCGAACGGTTCGATCCAGCCAAAGGGGGAAAACTTTCTACCTATGCTTCATGGTGGATCAAGCAATCGATCAAGCGCGCTCTCGCCAATCAGTCGAAGACTATTCGTTTGCCTGTCCATTTGGTGGACAAGGTCACCAAGATGAAGCGGGCAGCACACCAGTTGCAGGAGTTGCTGGGGCGAGAACCTTCTGATGAAGAATTGGCGGACGAATTGGGAGTGCCGGTAAAGAAGGTCCGGTTCTGGCAACGGTCGACTCAGAAGACATCGTCCCTCGAGGCCCCGTTGGGCGACGAGGATTCGAGTCGCTTGGTGGACGTAGTGCCTGACCTGGAATCCCGCGACCCATACCGCACGTTAGAACAGAAAACAACTCACAGGTTGTTGGTGGGGTTCTTGAATATTTTGGATCAACGAGAACTCGCGATCCTGCGCGAGCGATTCGGCCTAGACGGCGAACCGGAAAAGACTCTCGACGAAATCGGCCGCAAATTCGGAGTGACTCGGGAACGAATTCGCCAATTGCAGAACATCGCCTTGGGCAAGCTGCGCCGGCGCATTGAACAGTTTGAGGCGGTTAAAGAGCCGAAGGCCGATCCGGCGTCATGGATGCCGGCTGCGTCTGTTATGCTTTGAGTCGAGGCTGCATTGCGGTCGTTGGCGCGCCAGCAAGATCCCGCAGTCCAGTCCGTGCCGGTCGGCGACGCGGCGTGGCTTGAGAGTGCGATGACCGCCGCGAGGGCAGCGAGAGGAGGGAATGAGTTCAAGAGGTCAGCTTAGCATTGGGTTTCAGGGGTAACGAAGTCGAGAGACTCGGCTAGGAACGCGGGACTTACGAGGTTTGTGAAGCTTCGTACTCGCAAGATGTCGTTCAACGAGGCCAAAACGTCATCTCGGAACGTGCCCGTTCGCCGCCGCGCTAGTAGTTTGCTATGTTCAACTGTGATCATCGGTCGTTATGTGCTCTTCGGCGCTGTGGTGATGGCTTGTGTAGCGGATTCGCCAACATTGTTTCGATTGCCGGCTCCGGCCGCCTTCGTGAGCGAACCGCCTGCCAGTCGCCTAAGCCGCCAAGCCGCTGTTGCCGAAACGACCATTACGGCCCACCCAGTCGAGGCACCCAATGAGACCTGGGTTTTCACGGACCGGGTAGCGCTCAGACTCGAACCAGGAACTCCACTGGAATCGATTCTCGAGGGTCGGCCGTTGACCTTAGCTCGGACTATCGCGCCCGACCTCTATGTGCTCCAAGCCAGCGATGCCTCCGCCGCATGGGCTGAAGCGGAAGCTCTGGCAGAAACCCCGAGGGTCAACGCTGCTTATCCCGTGTGCCATCCCCCACGGGCCGTGGGAGACAGCTATGCGGCGGCCCCCACAGACGAATTCTTTCAGACGAAAGTGGAAATCGGTTCCTGTGAGATTGCGCCCGGCGTGATTATCCCAGGACAGATCGTCTCGGGGCAATGGTACCTTGAAAACCGCGACCCCGTCACCGGCGCCCAACAAGGAGTGGACCTTAACGTTCGGCCTGCGTGGTCCACGACGCGGGGCGAAGGCATTACCGTGGCTGTTGCGGACACCGGCGTAGACCTAGCACCTTCCATTTGAGCAGCACCTGTTAACATATTTTTTACATATTGTTGATGTCCAGGACAATCTATATGCGAATAGTGTCTTTTTTCTGTTTCATATTCAATATGTGCAGCATTAATAGTTATACCTCTATTACGTTCTTCT